>CAMYKT010000019.1 GCA_947259185.1 uncultured Methanobacteriaceae archaeon | reverse complement strand
CCTTTTTGCATGGTGTTGGAGGTTACCGGATAAATCTGCCCCGCCCCTCCAGTGGCCAGTATGGTGGATCTGGCTTTGAATATGATTAATTCAGAATCCTTTAAAGAAAGTCCCACCGCACCCTGCACTTTGTTCTGGTCATCATCCAGTAAGAGGGAAATTATCATTATTTCATCTAAGGTGGAGATTTCCCGGCGATATATCTCCTCCTTAAGGGCAGTTATAATTTCATGCCCTGTCCGGTCTCCTTGAAAACAGGTACGACGAAAAGTCTGCCCCCCAAATGGCCTTTGATCCAGTTCACCTGATTCCTGACGATCAAAAAGAGCACCATAGTTTTCAAGATCTACCAGACGATCTGGAGACTCATCAACTAAAATACGGGCCAGTTCAGGATTATTAAGGTATCCTCCTCCCTGGAGCGTATCCTGGTAGTGAATATCCAGGTTATCATCACAGTCCACAAAAGCAAAGGCAGCATTATATCCCCCTTCAGCCATTCCAGTGCACCCTGATTTGAATGATAATCCCTTAGAAATTATTAAAGGTTCTAAATTATGATCTGAGACTTCTATGGCAGCTCTGCATCCAGCCCCTCCCGACCCAATAATCAGCACATCACATTCATATATTTTGCTTTCCATGTTTTGATAATTGATGATAGTGGGTATTTAAATTTGTGATAGTTGGCCACCCTGAAAATGGACTTAATTTTAAAATATATGATATGAAAATCAATATAAAGATAATAAACCCAATTATGTTTTAGTGTATGTTAAAAAAATAGTGCAAGCATATATTTTTTAGATTTAATTAAAGAGTATTAGATCATTATGGAACCTTAGAGTAATCATTTCAAGTTTTAGTACCTTAAATAAGATAATTTTCAGTATAGTCATAATAATGATTCTAAAATTAAAATCCAGTGCGAGGGTGGAAATTGAACAAAAAAAAGATTATTAAACTTGCTAAAAAAGATTTTGAAAAAGCCTGGGTTGAAAGTGAAAAACTTTTAAAAAAACCCCACCATGACCAGCAGTACCCCCGATTGAGGCTTAGTACCGGGAAATCTCACCTTTTATACGATACCATAGGGGAGATAAGACAGGCCTATTTAAGATTGGGTTTTAGTGAAATGGTAAACCCGGTTTTTATTGAAGAAGAGCATATATACAAACAATTCGGACCAGAAGCTCCCGCGGTCCTGGACCGTTGTTTTTATTTAGCAGGGCTTCCCCGACCAGATATAGGATTGGGAATAGATAAAATAGAAAAAATTGAAAATCTAGGAGTGGAAGTGAATGAAGATCGTTTAAAAGATCTTCAAAATGTATTCCGTGGCTATAAGAAAGGAGAACTTTGTGGGGACGACCTGGTTCATGATGTTTCCGCTTCCCTGGAGGTGGGGGACGACATAGGCTTAAGGGTTCTGGAACGTGTTTTCCCGGAAATTCAGCAGTTGAAACCGGTGGCCGGTAGAACTACTCTCCGGTCCCACATGACTTCAGGATGGTTCATCTCACTTCAGAATATACATGATCGCTCCAAACTGCCTTTGAAATTATTCTCCATTGACCGGTGTTTTAGAAGAGAGCAAAAAGAAGACTCCAGTCATTTAATGACCTATCATTCTGCTTCCTGTGTTGTTGTGGATGATGAAATTTCTCTGGATATGGGAAAAGCTGTATCTGAGAGTCTGCTGGAATATTTTGGGTTCTCCCAGTTCAAGTATCTTCCTGATGAGAAAAAATCCAAGTATTATATCCCTGGAACCCAGACTGAAGTTTATGGTTACCATCCCCTTCTTAAAGAGTGGGTGGAAATTGCTACCTTTGGGTTATACTCACCACTGGCCCTTTCCAGGTATGGAATTGAAGAAGAAGTGATGAACCTGGGGGTGGGGGCAGAGCGTATGGCCATGGTACTGCATCAAGAAAAGGATATCAGGGAAATGGTTTACCCTCAGCTATATCGAACATGGGAACTCACTGATCGGGACCTGGCCACCATGCTTTCCATAAATTATTATCCTGCTACTACAGATGGTAAAAATCTCATGAACCTCATACTGGAGGTATGGCAACAAAACGCATCTGCATCATCCCCCTGTGAATTTCCCGTATTTTCAGGGGAATTTTTAGGTAAAAATATCCAGGTGACTGCCCTGGAGGTCGAAGAAAACACCAGATTACTGGGACCAGCTGCCAATAACCAGGTTTACATTTACCAGGGAAATATAGTGGGCATACCTCCTGAAGGACATTTGGATAATCCTTTTATTAAAAAAGCTGTTGAAAAAGGGATATCGACCAGGATAAGTTACATGGAATCACTGGCTGCCCAGGCGGCCTACCACATAGAAGAAATGGTGGTGGGGAATAGAAATGAGATTAAAGTAAGAAGCACCATTGCCCGTTCTCTATCTGATATTAATCTCCTGCTGGATGAGGTGGCTTTAAATTACATCACGGGTAATAACAAACAAATTGATATCAGGGGTCCTATCTTCTCCACCATAGAAGCCCGCCTGGAGAGCTGATTTAATCAAAATTTTTAAAAAATCAGGATTTTTAGATATAATCTAAAGTAAACTGGTTCTTAAAAAAGAAGTATTATAGGATATTTAAAAAAGTCCTTCAATTAATATCACCTGAGGGTTCAATTAAATTGCTAGGTATAAATACTTTAATATCCAGCCCACTATATGATTATTTAAATAGGGATGAGGTAAAAGTATAATAATTTTAAACTTGGCAGATATATTCTCAATGATTATTATACTGTTTAAGAATTAAGAGGAAGCTATTATGAAAATAAAAGGTCTTGTAACATCTGGATCACAAAAAGGCATGTATTTCATGTCACAGGAAATATATTCCTCCCAGTTCAAGGAAATATTAGGTTTTACTCCTTTTAAAGGAACTTTAAATATTTTAATTGATGAAAAAAATTTAGAAAATCTCCAGCCGGTTAAAGAACAGCAAACCGTGATGATTAATGGTTCTGATAAATTTGGAGATGTTTTATTGCTGAAGGCCCGTCTGGAAGATAAGATAGAAGGAGCGGTAATTTTTCCGGTTAAAAGCCACCACCCGGAAGAGTTTTTAGAATTCATTGCCCAGGATAATCTTCGAAAAACCCTTCATCTAAGGGATGGAGATGAAGTAAGCCTTATTTTTTAATAAAATAAATTTTATCCCCAATGAACTTTTATTTAATTTGAAAACTTATTAAGTGATTATATGATTCAAAAAGCATTAGAAGCCTTAAGAAACGGAGAAATAGTTTTAGTTTTTGATAATGATAACCGGGAGCGGGAAACTGACATGATTGTCGCTGCTGAATTTATGACCAGTGCCCATATGACCCGTATCCGTAATGATGCCGGAGGACTAGTATGTGTACCTATTTCATCAGAACACTCCCAAAAATTAGGCATACCATTTATGACCGACATAATGGAAGTTGCGGCAGAAAAATATCCAGTTTTAAATGAATTGTCACCCACCGACATCCCTTATGATGAAAAATCCGCCTTTTCCATTACCCTGAATCATCGGGAAACATTCACCGGTATTACGGATAATGATCGGGCTTTCACCATCAAAGAACTTGCTAAACTGTGTAAAAATGAAAAACAGGCAGATTTAGGTAAATTATTCCGTGCACCCGGTCACGTGACTCTTCTCAGGGCGGCAGAGGGACATGTGCTTAAAAGAAAAGGCCACACCGAAATGAGCATTGCCCTCATGGAAATGGCCGGCCTCACCCCAGTGGCAGTTTGCTGTGAAATGATGGATGATACTAATGGTGAATCTTTAAGTACTGCTGATGCCCAGAAATATGCCGAAAAAAATCAGATGGTATTTTTAAATGGGGATGACGTTATAGAATCTTATAAGAAATATATAAAAGATTAGATTGGTACAATATCCCGCAATAATGAACATATCTTTAAAGACTTACTAGATCTGTATTAATTAAAATAAAAAATTATAATTATGGAAATGTTAAGAGGGATGGTATAATGGAAAGGATTGGAACAGGTATCGAGGGATTAGACGAGGCATTGGGAGGTTTTCCAGCAGGAAGATCCGTTCTTATAACCGGAGACGCTGGCTGTGGGAAAACTATATTTGGTTTGAGGTTTGCCAAAAGCAGCTGTGATATGGGTTTTAGTACGGCTTATATTACTGCTGAAGAAGATTCCTATGATTTACATGTACAGGCTAATTCATTTGGTTGGAATACCCAGGAATTGGAAGAAAAAGGAATGCTAACCTTTATTGAATTAACCGGGATCCGGGCCAGAATAACTGAAGCAGAAATCAGTATGGATATGGATCCCATGAAGGGTAATTTCACCAAAATACTGCATGACATACCCCCTGAAACAGAAGTGGTAGTTATAGATAGTTTAGGAGGATATACTGCTAAGTTAACTCCTTATGATTTCCGTAACCAGTTTGATCTTTTGGTTTATGAATTAAAACAAAGGGGAATTACATCCGTGCTAATACTGGACTCGGCCACTTCCCAGGAATTCAATGAGCTGGCCCTTTTTTCAGTTTATGGTGCTATAAAATTAGCCCGACGGGAAAATCCTTACACCGGACGTAGGGAGAGAGTCATGGACATTATAAAAATGAGGAGCACCAAAACCCCCACCCAGTTTTTAGCCTATGGTATTGGCAGTAATGGTATCGAGATACAAAATGATGGGGAAGATATCTTTGAAGGGGAAATAGAGGATTAAAATTATATTATTAAAAAAAGTTTTCAATATCCCTAAAGGTGATGTAGCCTCCAAATTCAGGGTTCTGGGCCATTATTAATATTTGATTAAGGTCCAAGTACTCTTCAACTGTTTTAAGTGCTGAAATACAGAATTCCTCTAATTTTATTTCTACCTCCGGGGTGGTGCCCCTTTCTTTCATTTTAACTTTAGGCAAAGCCATTACCTGTTCGACCCCGGTATCTTTTTTAATATATTTCTTTACCCGGTTGAAGATGTCCTGATTATAAACCCGGTTAAGAATTATTCCCGGGACTTTTATTCCCATTTTTTGTAATATTTTAACCTGAGACGTCACATCCACTGCTGCAGTCTCTATTCCTCCTTTATTACATCCGGATACCATTATAACTGGAATATTAGCACCCCGGGCAATTTCTGCTCCGGAGTATGGTATTTTTTCATTTAAAATACCGGTGAAAACCCCCATAACCCCTTCCACAATAACCAGATCAAATTGATCCTTTTTTAAATTTTCAAGAGTTTCGGGGAGCTCCATCCAGCCCAGATGGCCTATTTTTATGGAGGAATATTTCTCCATTTTTCCCTTGGTGAGGTAGAGTGCCGGTACGATGTCCCTGATATCCGGTCCCACCTTCAAGATAGCTACTTTCAGTCCTTTTTTATAGAAAGCACCGGCCAGGCCAGTGGATATGAATGTTTTACCTGAATCAGATCCGGTGCTGGCAATCATTAAAGTAGGAGGTATCCTATCAGCATCTTCCCTGGATTTTTTCTGATTCATGGCCTCCGGAGTGGTTTCAGGTCGTTTTAATCCAGTTTCAATTCCAATTTCCTGTTTTATCTTCTTTAATAATTCTTTATTATCGTTATAAATGCCCTGAGTTTGTCTTTCGCTGGCCCCTAAAAATTCCAGGATGTTGTTAACTAGAGCAGGATTTTCATCCAGAGATCCATGGAGCATGGTACCCACCACATTGCCCTCGAGATTTTTTACTCCGGCAACTACTTCTTGAGGGCTATCCGAATAATTAACCCTTTTTATTTCAGATTTTAAAATAGTTGAGCCTTCCCCTTCCAGCTGACCATAGGTATGGCAGTGGAATCCAGTTATGGTTTCTCCACATAGCCCCCGGGTTAGAAAAGATTCATCAACAATGGTGGCCTCCACCCGATCATTACTTATCAGGGGACTGAAACTAACATCCAGAATTCCCAACCCTTTTTTTATGATGGGGCAGGGTGATCGGCGGCCGATATCTGTTTTTTGGGCCAGTGCCTGAAAACCAGAACAAATACCCAGAATGAACTTACCCTCCTGATTCATCCGATGGGTTTCCTCTCCCAGTTCAGGGGTCATGCTTCCTGACTCCATGATACTTCCCCCGGGTATTATAAGGCCATCTAATACTTTATGGGCTTTTTCGCCTTTAACCAATCCATTACCTTTAACCAGGTGGGTTGGTAAAAATCCGAAGTCTTCAAAAGCAGGAACCGCTCCTTTAACATATACCAGTCCGATTTTCATATTTAACCCTTGATTAGTCCGGTGCATATTATAAAAAAAATAGTAGGGGATTTTAAGACTTAGGTTATTTATTTAAATTTTCAAATGCATCCATGGCCTGTATAATCTTTGCATCTTCCAGTGGTTTGCCCTGCATTTGCAGTCCCACCGGTACTCCCTTTACTTCCCCTGCTTTGAGGCTTCCAGCAGGTATGCCTGCCAGATTAGCCATAACCGTCAGCACATCATAAGCATACATTTCCAGAGGTTCCAGAGTGCTTCCCACCTTATGAGGTAGTTTGGGTACAGTGGGACCCACCAGTAAATCTACATCCTTCAAGAGCCGTGTTACTTCTTTTCTGATTAAAGAACGCGCCTGTAGGGCTTTTTTATAGTATTTTCCACTGAATTCTTTCTGGGATATGTAGGATCCCATGTGAATTCTGCGGAGTACTTCCTCTCCACAAACTTCTTCTATTTTGGAACCATATTTTCGGCCATCATACTTACGGGTGGCAGAGAAAAATTCCACATAGTTTATCAGGTAGTAAGTAGGTAGGCACAAATCTATGTAGTCGAAGCTTAATTCCACTACTTCAGCACCCATCTCCTGCATTTGATCAATGGATTTTTCAATAATTTTAACTATAGGCCTATCAGTGACTTCCTGGAATTGTTTTACTATACCCAGCTTCATTCCTTTTAGTGTTTCTTTTGAATTTTCACCCACCAGCTTACTAAAAGGGGGTACCTCCCACTCCATGGAAGTACACTCCTGAGGATCCAATCCCGCGATACTCTCCAGCATAAGTGCAATTCCAGATGTATCTCCAGCAAAAGGTCCTATTTGATCCAGGCTCATGGCCAGATCAAGTAGTCCCTGCCTGGAAACAGCACCATAGGTGGGTTTAAATCCTATTACTCCGCAATGAGAAGCAGGATTACGAATAGAACCCCCAGTATCTGATCCCAGGGCCAGGTCACACATGCCTGCGGCAATAGCAGCAGCACTCCCCCCACTTGATCCTCCCGGTATTAATCCTGGTGCAGCCGGGTTGTTGGTAGGACCATAATAAGAACTTTCAGTAGAGCTACCAGCAGCAAATTCATCCATGTTAGTCATTCCAATTATTATACCGTCTTCTTCTTTTATTCTTTTTACAACGGTGGCATCATAGCTCCCCAGATAGTTTTCTAGAGTAGGGGATGCCGCAGATATGGTAAAATCCTCCACATTGATATTGCTCTTAATACCAATAACCAGTCCGGCCAGTTTTCCAACTTTTTCTCCATTTTTAAGACGCTCGTCGATTTCAAGGGCTTTTTTTTGGGCCTGTTCCTTATTAATTTCCAGAAAAGCATTGATCTGTGAGTTTTTCTTGTCAATTATCTCTGAAAATCTTTCCACATTTTCCCGGGCAGTGAATTCCTGATTTTTTATTAATTCTGATTTTTCCAGAATATTCATAATAACACCTTATAAACGTCCTTACTGAATTTTGAAGGTTATAATATCATATAAGATTCTTAAGACTACTAAGTTGAATAATATGTTATACTTTTTCAAGATTATAAAAGGTTGCTAAGTAAGATAATTTACCATGGAATTTATAAAATAATTATTATACTAGGTATTTAATAATATGCTCAGGAAGGGCTTAAGTTGAAGTGAAATCCCTACCTGGAGAATTCATGTCCTTCCAGGTTCAGATACTATGAAAACACCACGTAACCCAGGATTTAAGATTTTTTTAATTATGCTACTTTCTGTACCATTATTCTTTGTTCCAGATTTCTATTTACATTTTCATACCTACCTGAGCAGTAATATCATCACCATGGTGGTCACCCAGCAGTGGCAGGTGGTGGTTTTTTTTATTTTAATCTTTTTAGCATTTTTAATACCTTTATCTTATCGCAGGAAAACCCAGTGGATAGAATATGGTCTGGTAACTGCATTTTTTGTGTCTTTATTTGTGGAAATGTATGGAATTCCCTTAACCATTCTCTTAGCCTCTAAGTATTTCTTTGTGCCTGGAACCCAGCTACCCCCTAACCTGCTGGTAATTAATTTTATGGGGGTGGAGCTGGGCATGGATTTGGCCATGGTTTATGGTTCTATTTTAATCCTGGGGGGAACTGTACTAATTATCATAAGCTGGATTACCCTCTACCACAATTCTAAAGATAATAAACTGGTGGATAAAGGGATTTATGCTTACAGTCGCCACCCCCAGTATCTGGGATTTATCTTAGTTATACTGGGATGGTTTTATGGATGGCCCACCCCTTTGACCTTGATTTTTTCCCCAATATTGATTTATAAGTATCTGAAGGTCTCTAAAAAGGAAGAAGAAGAAATTTTAAAGGAAAATCCTGATTATAAACAGTATAAAAAGAAAGTGCCCTTCCTGATTTGAATATTCTCATAAAGTGAACTATTATACACCAATAGTTAAAGTTATAATCAGGAGAATGGTATAATGCCATACTAATTGTTATAAACCCCACTTAAGAAGGATGACCCCCCATGCCTGAAACCATTATTTTAAATCAAAGTGAAATTAAACAGCTTGTTGAAATGAAAGACGTCTTGCAAGATGTGGAAACCGCCTATGTGGAGCATTCCCTGAAGAACATTCAGATGCCAGCTAAAGAATATCTTTATTTTAATGAATATAAGGGAGATCTAAGGATAATGCCCTGCTATCTGGAACAAATGAAAAAAGCAGGGGTTAAGATGGTTAATGTCCACCCGGAGAATCCATTGCAACATAATCTTCCTACTGTAATGGCTGTAATTGAACTGGTGGATCCTGAAACTGGTTTCCCCCTGGCCATAATGGATGGTACCTGGATTACCAATATGCGTACCGGGGCAGCCGGAGGAGTGGCGGCCAAACACCTGGCGCGGGATAACTCGGAAATAGTGGGGATTGTAGGAGCAGGTAAACAGGCTTATACTCAACTAATGGCCCTTAATGAAGTGATGGATATTAAAGAGGCTCAGGTTTACTGCCGTACCTGTTCTTCCCGTGAAAATTTTGCCCAGAACATGACAGAGAAATATGACATCCCGGTTAAAGCCGTGGACAGTATTCAAAAAGCGGTTAAAAATAAAGACGTGGTGGTCACCGTGACCCCGGTGGATGATCCCATTATAAGTGGTGAATGGATATCTCCTGGAACCCATATAAATGCCATGGGAGCAGATGCTCCCGGAAAGCAGGAGTTAGAATCGTCTATTTTAGTTAAATCCAGAATATTCATTGATTGCTGGGATCAGGCCAGCCATAGTGGAGAGATAAATGTACCTTTATCCCAGGGAATCGTGAAAAAAGAATCCATAAAGGGAAAGTTGGGAGATGTAATTACCGGTAAAGTACCAGGAAGAATGTCTAATGAGGATATAACTATTTTTGATTCCACTGGATTAGCTGTACAGGATATTACCACTGCCTGGACAATTTATGATAAAGCAAATGCTCTTAAAAAGGGCCATAAGATAAATCTGCTGGAATAATCCTTTTTTGTAACGGTTTTTTAAAAATGTATATATCCCGGAAGGGCCAATATAGGTGTGGTGGTTTTATGTATCAGGAAGGAGTCTACCTCTCGGAAGTGTTAAGTAGGATGAATCACGTTTTTGAGCGTTTCAGACATTTAAGTCGTACCAGATCACTGGAAAAAAATCAGATAGAAGATATTGATTACCATATCAATGAGATTACCCGGATACTCAATGAATGTAATTAAATATTCAAGGTAGTATTTTAATTTTAAAAAATAATTTAAATGTGATTTTATGATGGAATTGGCCTTATTTACTGTCACTTCTTTTTTGGTGGGGCTATCCGGAGCACTGGCCCCCGGACCCATGTTAAGTATTACCATTTCCGATTCTGTAGAAAAAGGATTTATAGCCGGACCTTTAATTGTTTCAGGGCATATAATAAGTGAAATATTACTGGTAATTCTATTATTTGCAGGTTTAGGGTGGTTGATTGGTTCTGCTCCAGCAGCATTTATAATAGGAGTTGCAGGAGGATTAGTACTCATAGTGATGGGTTTGCAGATGGTGAAAAGTAAACCATCCCTTAAGTCCAGGGCGGGAGATTTGAACTTGAAATCTAAATCCCGTTCAATTTTTGAGGGCATATTAAGCAGCATAAGCAACCCCTATTTTTTTATATGGTGGGCTACTATTGGAGGTGCATTTTTATTTCAGGGGGTTGCTCTGGCAGGTCTGGTGGGAATTTTAGGCTTTTTAATTGGTCACTGGTCCTCGGATTTATTATGGTACAGTACCGTGTCTTTTTTAAGTTCCCAGGGGTCCCGCAAAATGAAGCCCCATACCCACCGAAACATACTTAAAGTTTGTGGATGTTTTCTAGTGATAATTGGTGCTTATTTTATTATAAATGCCCTTAAAATAAGTTTTTAAGTTATTTATTTTTTTAGTCTTAAAAATAATTTAGTGCGGCCCTGTTATCCAAATTAAAGGCTTTTAATTAAAGTTTCTATTTCCGGGTAAAGGGTATAGTTTTTTAATGAGGTGTTCCCATCCATATATATATGAAACCCCAGGCCGTGGTTTTTGATAACTCTGGAACCCTTATTCGAAGGGACCGGGTATTGAAACATATAAAGACTGGAGAAATTTGTGATCATTTGAATTCCATGGATGTTATTGATTACACACCAAATCTGGCACTGGTGGTGCTGCAGACCGACCCGGGTAAATGTCTACTGAATGCCAGATCCGGGCAAACCATTTATGAATTCATAACTCTGAACCAGGTTGGTTTTGATATAAGTTATTCTTACCAGGACTACACTAAAAAAGAAGTATTAAAAGCACTTGAAAATGATAATTCAACTGTAAAAGATATTCAGGATACCATTCAGGCAGTTATGGATAAAGATTATAACGTGGAAATATGCAGTGGTTCTGGTTTCATCATTGATATGGCCCAGGGCAGAGTTGAATTTACCATCAGTTCCGGGGGCCGGATATTCCCGGAAGTTCGTTCTGTGGTGAAATATCTTAAGAAGAAAGGAGTGAGTATTTTTATTGCCTCGGGAGATCGTAAAGGATCTCTTAAACAACTGGCCAGTTACATTTGCATTCCCCAGGAAAATGTATTTCCCACCGCAGATACCCGGAGGAAAAAGGACATTGTAAAAGAACTTAAAAAAAAGTATCAGGTGATGATGGTGGGTAATGGATCCAATGATATTTTAGCTTTAAAAGAAGCAGATTTAGGAGTTTTAACAACCCAACAAAAGGAAGATTTACCTCAGAAGGTTTTTGATGCAGCAGATGTGGTAATTGAAAATATAGAAGAAATAAAGAATCTGGATTTTTAAATATTATTATTTTGGGAGACTATTCCATTCTTTAAGGGAATTAGTTAAGCGTGTTTTTTTCTTTTCATTCTGTATCCAGTTTTTAACTTCTTTCCAGACTATGTTGCATTTTTCATCCTTTTTTTGATTTGTAGCCTGGCGAATTGCCAGATCAACCGCTTTTCTTTCCTCTTTATTCTGAGGTTCTATGCCTGCTTCCTCTAAAATGGTCTTCATGTGTCTTAAATAACAGCTCATGGTGGGGCCTCATTTAATTAATTGCAATAACAAATTATATGCCCTGGATTATATATGAATTCCCTGATTGGATTCTATTACCCCCCACCGTATTTCCTCATCAATCAGCCGGGCTACCATTTACATTTTATAAGTGAGGATGATAAAATAGAGGCCATATTCTCTCTTTTGATTTGAATAAGGGGTTGGTGGAACTGGATAAACTGGAACAGGTGAAAATAAAATAACTTGATTATAAGATTAATTTTATTAGGGATAATAACTAAAAAATATAGTATATCCATATGAAGGGAGTTTTATGAAGCCCTGCCACCCCTTAACCATAGTCCAGTTAAATGATAGCCATGCTTATTTTGAATTACATAATGAACTCTTCTGGAAGGGTTCTATACCCATCCATAAATTAACTGGAGGTTATGCCCGCATCGGGTCTCTTTTAAATAGTATTAAAAATGAAAATCCAGGATCTGTAGTTTTTTTAGATGGAGGAGACACCATCCACGGAACCTACCCGGCAGTTAAAACCGAAGGGTTTTCCATGGTACCTCTCTTAAATCAGCTGGATTTTAATGCTATGACCGCCCACTGGGAATTTGCCTATGGACCAGAAAAATTTAAAAAACTGGTCAAAAAACTGAATTACCCCATGCTGGCCCTGAATTGTTACTACAAGAAGAATAATAAATTGGTTTTCCCCCCTTATGTAATTGAAGAGTTTAATGGATGCAGAGTAGGCATAATTGGAATTGCCGCCAGCATAGTGGACCAGGTCATGCCTCCCTATTTCAGCACCGGGATTTATTTTACAGAAGCCCGGCTGGAATTAAAACACTATGTTGGTCACCTTAGAAATGAGGAAAAGGTGGACTTGATTATCCTCCTTTCTCACCTGGGCTTTCCCCAGGATATCCAGTTAATCAAGGAAGTAGACGGTGTGGATGTCCTCTTAAGTTCCCATACTCATAACCGGATTTATCGCCCGTTGATGGTAAATGATACTGTGGTGATTCAGTCTGGATGTCATGGATCATTTTTAGGTCGTCTGGATCTGGAGCTGAGTAAAACAGGGATAAAAAACATATCCCATCAATTAATAACAGTGGGGGAAGATATTGCACCGGACCAGGAAATAGAAGAAATGGTAAACCATGTAATGGATCCCCATAAAGAGTATCTGGATGAAGTGGTGGGACTAACCAGAACCCCTTTAAACCGGAATACTATTCTGGAATCTACCATGGATAACTTCTTATTAAAAAGTGTATTAAATAAAATCCCTGCAGATGTAGCATTTTCCAATGGATGGCGCTATGGTGCCCCTATACCTCCAGGAGGCATAACTGTGAATGATTTGTGGAATATCATACCTGTAAATCCCCTTATAATGCAGGCTAAAATTACTGGAAGGGAAATATGGACCATGCTGGAAGAGAATTTAGAGCGTACGTTTTCTAGAAATCCATATAATCAAAGAGGAGGATATGTGAAACGTTGTATGGGTCTTAATCTTTATTTTAAAATTGAAAACCCCTATGGTCAGCGCATCCAGCAGATTTTTATCAGAGGTAAAAAAATAAAGCCAGATCAACTTTATGAGGCAGTTTACCTCACCAGCCAGGGGGTTCCTCCAGAATATGGTCGGGATCATTCCACCACAGAATATAATGCTATTGAAGTAATGCAAGAGTATTTAGCAAAGGAAAAGAAAATTGACGCACCACTAAGTGGTAGTGTGGTGGCAGTATAGATAGAGGTGATGAGATATGGTAGATTATAAAGTAATATTCCATTTAGATGAAAATGAACCCCAGCGGATTAACCTGGTTTTAAATAATCTGAATAATCTGATGCAGGATATGGGAGAGGAAAATCTGGAACTGGAACTGGTAACCTATGGACCCGGTTTGCAACTGTTTTTAAAGGGTTCGCCATTTTTCCCCCATATGGAAAGTTTGGCCCAGAAAGGAGTGATATTTGCCGGTTGTGGTAATACCATCAAGGGGATGGGTGTTGCAGTTGAGGAGCTTCTGGATTCCGTGCAGGTGGTACCTTCTGGTGTAGGGGAGCTGGTTAAAAAGCAGCACCAGGGCTGGATTTATATCAGGCCCTGAATTATTTTCAATCATGTATTTTTTTTGTAATTATATCCCCTATTCTCTTAATAATAGGTATGGTGGCATATACAGTCGTACTGAGAGCAGGATGAACTAAGCTTACCCCTATAGCTATCAGTGAAGCCAGAGGAAAACTTAGATTGATTCCCATATAGCGTCGAAATGTTTGGGGGCTTTTATCCATGTCAGTCAGGTCTTTTTTGTAGGCATAGTACCAGTTGGTAAATGATAATGCCCCGATAATAAACATGTTGGAGTTAAAAAAAAGGGCTGCAGATTGAAGGTCCCCATATTCTCCAATAAGTATGGTGGAAAAGGGCACCAGAGCCACAAAAAGTAGCCAGGAAACATTAATCCAGATCAGGGCCATGTCTGCTTTTTTTATAAAATGGAATTGCCCATGATTCACCCTCCAGAAAACAGCCAGGAGAATGAAACTAAGCCCATAAACATAGAACTTGGGAATCATACCTATTAAAAATGTGGAAAGGGTGGCGTCAGTTACATCAGATGGAAAATCAGGTATATCAAGGTTTAAAACCAGTAGAGTCATGGCAATGGCAAAGATTCCATCAATTAATGTTTGTATACGGCTGGTGTTCATCCATTCTTTTTTTGGGCTTTTTTTTGATTCCATATTTTCTCTCAACTTAATTTATGGTCTTAATCAGTTTTCTGCTTTTTAAGACATTTTCATATTTATTTAATTCTATTATTCCCTTATCAATATTATTCAAAAGTTTTAAATCCAGGTTCCCCTCTCCTAAGGGCAGGTGCTGGTCTTTCACCCCATCATTATCACTCAGATGGTAGTAATATGTGTTTTTTATCTTTAAGAAATCCTCCGGATTTCTGCTGGTATTGGCATGTCCCATATCCACCGTGGCCCCGCATCCACATTCATTTACTACTTTCTGATGTTCAGGTGCATTGTTACAAATATAAGAGAATCGGTGTGGCATGTTTTCCACTGAAAAATTAATTCCCCGGTCTTTAGCATAATCAGAGCAGAGGGTGAGGGTTTCTATGGCGTGTTCCAGAGCAAATTTTCGTACCTGTTCATCCTGGCGCCGGATAATTCCCGGGTGAGTGGTTATGGTTTGAGCCCCTATTTCCACCGCCATATCTACTGTTTCAATTAATTGTAGTCTGGTTTCTTCCCGGATACCCTGGTTTAAGCTGGCCGGGTTTAAATCAATGGTGGGGGAGTGAAGGAATATGGTTATATCATAGGAATGGAAAATTTCCACTTCCTTTACTCCGTTTTTGAGAATATTTCGAGGCCAGTAGGGCCCTTCACAGAGTATCTCCATTAAATCAAAACCATCCCCCGAAGCCTTGTCCAGCATATCTTCAAAGGATTTCATAAAGAGAGCCAGGGTAGAAAAACCTATTTTCATTATATTTCCTCATATTCTTTTAAAAGACTATTTTCAGACTTAATGCTTGCTGGGTTTATTTTTTGTTTAAACTAGAGATAAAATTGTATCTGTATCTATAGCCAGGATAGGATATAGTTTATCTGGAGCTTGTTTTTAGAAAAATTTATATATCAAAAAAAAAACACCCTTATATCGAAAAAGGATATATTGGAGATGGATATATTGTTACACGATATAGTGCTTATGAAATGTTTAGTGGATTAAATGGCCTGGTATTTTATTCCCCTAATAGTAGAGAGGAGATGAAATTTTGGAAGAAGATAATCCTGATAAGAACTCAGATAAAGAAAGGATTCCAGAAGAAAGCCCCCTGCAGGGGTTTGACCAGAAAATGATCAAGAGTTTTATGCGGGGATTTGGAAAAACCATGGTATTATGGATGATTAGCAAAAATCGGCTGCATGGATATGAAATCATGAATAAACTCCATCATTACTATTCCCTGGAAGAAGCCCATGCTAATCTAAAACCACCCGGACCCAGTGTAATATATCCGATTTTGCATGATCTGGAAAAAAAAGGTTTAATTAAAGGAGTATGGGAAGCCCAGGGTAAAAGGAAAATAAAGTATTATGAAATAACCCCGGAAGGTGATGCTACTATCCAGCGTATTAAAAATGTTATTGAAACAAGAATAGCCCCATTATGGGAGGATTTCTGGGGTGAAATGTTTGCCCTGGATAAAGATAAATAAGGTTTTAAAAGGAGGGAATTTTGAATGAAATATGCTATTGAAACTTTTGGCCTTAGCAAACAGTATGGAGATTTCACAGCAGTGGATGCCCTTAACATGAAAATCAAAGAAAAAAGCATATTTGGTTTTTTAGGGCCCAATGGTGCAGGAAAAACCACCACCATAAAAATGCTCACCTGCCTTATCCAGCCCACCAATGGAACTGCCCGGGTGGCAGGTTATGACGTAAAAGAAAACCCCAATGAGGTACGTAAAATAGGCATGGTTCCCCAGCTGGTGAGTCTATATGGAGACCTTACTGTTAGAGAAAATGTGGAGCTTTGTGCCGATTATTATGGCATGCCCCGGGACCTTAAAAAAGAGCGAATTGTGGAATTAATGGAACTGGTGGATATTAAATATGCTGAAAATAAAATGGTGAAACAGCTTTCAGGTGGGCAGAAACAAAAGGTTTCCGTGGTGGCCAGTCTGGTTCATCAACCAGATATATTATTTTTAGATGAACCCACCATTGGACTGGATCCCAGCACCAAAAGAGTCCTGTGGGATTTGATTTATGACTTGAATGAAAAGGGCCATACCATTGTACTGTGTTCCCATGACATGTATGAGGTTGAGTTACTTTGTGATAAGGTGGGCATAATCAACCAGGGAAAACTAGCCGCATTTAACACCCCCCAGAGCCTTAAAGATTCACTTATAAAAAAATACACCAGTAATGGACCATTTAAAGATAGTTCCAACCTGGAACTGGAAGTAGATGAGGGGGAAGTGGAAAATAAGCAGATGAGTATCATGGTTACCAACCTCAATAGAGACCTTATTAAAGAAATCGAAGATTTACCTTCAGTTTGTGGATTAAAAGAACACTCCTCAGGACGCATAATTATGGATATGGATGATGACTCTAGTTGTGCAGTTAATGATGTTATAGAAACCGTGCTTAAAAACCAGGGCAATATCACTTCCATAGCCACCAGAGACCCCTCTCTGGAAGATGTTTTTATGAAAGTGACTGGTAAGGATCCGGGGGAATAATATGGAAACTAAAAAAATTATGTGGATGCTGAAAAAAGACCTGATGGTACTTTGGAGACATAAGCCCCGTTTAATGTCCCTTTTACTTTTCCCCATAATCATGATTACCCTTTTTGGTTATGGTATGGGCGGATCCCTGGAAAACATACCGGTGGTGCTGGTAGAACAAAGTGAAGGCCCGATAACAGACCAGAGCGTGGAGGCCATACATAACATGAGTTTGTATGACGTGAAAGCGGTGATGGATGACCCGGATAAGGCCCGGGAAATGGTGGAAAAAGGGGAGGCCAAAGCAGCCATAGTGCTTCCCCCTGATTATGAAGACCTTCAAACTACTTCACAGAAGGATGTGGTGCTTTATGTTGATTCATCAGATCAAATGGCCAGCCAGGCAATTATACCTGCCACACAAGGGCTTTTCAACCAAATTTCCAGTGAACTGGGAATAAAACGGATGGAGATGATGGGTACTGCCAGTAATGGTATTGGAGTTAATTCAACCCCGGTTAATCCCAACCAGGCCCCAAGATTATCTACCAGTCTCCAAAATGTATTTTACTCCATTAATTTCCAGATAGATAAATTATATGGGGATATCGATTATATTGACTTTCTGGTCCCGGCGGTGCTGGCCATGACCGTTATGTTCTCCTGTATGTTTGGTATGGGTGAATCCATTGCCGGTGAAAGAGAAAGAGGAGAACTGGCACGATTATTTATGACACCCACCAGTGTTAGTACCGTGGTAGGAGGTAAGATCATATCCAAGCTCATAATAGAAACAGGTAGAGCGTTGATACTGATCATAGCCGCCATACTGCTATTTGGGATAGTTATAAAGGGAGGGATGGGCCTTACCCTTTTTTTACTGGTACTGTCCGCCCTTTGTTTTGTAGGGTTCGGAATTATGATTTCCGCCAGGGTGGGAACCCAGGAAGATTACATGCAGATGGTAATGCCCTTTACCATGCCTATGATGTTTGTATCTGGAGTTTTTTATCCCCTGGAAACCATGCCCTGGATATTTCAGCAGGTGGCCTATCTGGTTCCTTTAACCTATGCAAATAATGCCTTACGATCTGTAATGCTAAAAGGAGCAGGGATAGGAGATATATGGTTGGAAGTGCTGGTGTTAGTGGGTTTTACCGCACTATTTTTTGCACTGGGTGTAACCAAATTCAACCGGGATATTTAAAAATAATGAGAAAGGATTTTATAATCCCTTATTTTTTTAAATAGAGAATATAAAAAAGCATTATATAATATTAAAAAGATTATATTAAGATTTAAAAAAATATTTATCTTAAATAGACTGGATTAAAAAATATATAAAAATAAGTAAAGATTAATTTTTTAATCTTTTATTATTCTTTTCGAAGTTGGATTTCAATGGCAGAAACATTAGTAGCTCCGCCTTCGTTTCCTACGATTTCCTCTGTAGATATATCAATGTTTTCAATTTCAATCTCTGGTATGAATCTGTTTCTAACTATTTCGGCAACGTCTACTGCCCTGCTTATAGCCCGGCCCCTAGCTTTTAAAACAACTTGAGCGTTTCCACCATTCACTTGGGTCACAACAGCTAATACATAGTTCATTACAGGCTTGTTTCCGATGTATACAATATTTTCCTCTGGCATCACTTCGACCTCCGTAAGAATGACTATATTATGTTTGAGTTGCTAATTATTATATATATTTTGTGTTATTATTCCCCAAATAGAAGAATAAGATTTAATTCCTTATTCAAATAATTAAAATTTGAATAGTTTAGTTTTAAAGCGTTTAAAAAGATAAAATAGGCTTTTTAAATGTTTTTAAAACCTTGAATCCGCATTATATCCATTATGCATTAAAAAAAAATGAATATTACCTGGGATTAAATACCAATAAAAACCCTTCAATTTCATCTTTTTCGTTGATAACCGGAGTTATTGAACCCTGAATTAGTATCTGGAGATTATCCCTGGTTTTAATGCCCTCTTCAAAGGTTACCTTGGAAGGTAATGTTTCAGAGGTCATTTCTTTTTTTAAAGATTCCAGAAGAACAGATACTGGATTTAGTAATTTAAAAAGATGGTTTCCCAGGACATCCTCCCGGAGACAGCCGGTGAGGTTTTCAGTCACTGGATTTAAAAATTTGACATTAAAATCAGGATCAGTGGCAATAACTGCATCTGAAACATTCTTTAAAATGGTGTTCATCCATCTCTGGTTTTCCCTTAACCGGGTTTCTATTTTATGCTTATGCAGGGTTATTTCAATAGTTTCATGAAGTTCCCCCTCTTCATAGGGTTTATTAATGAATCCCATGGCCCCTTTAAGAATATAACCGGAGGGTTCAGTTATTTTAGCTCTTTCCACTGTATTTTCATCAGAATATGCAGTTAAATAAATTACAGGTATGCCATAACGACTTCTTATCTCCTCAGCAGCATCTATACCATCAATATCTCCCTCTAATTTTATATCCATTAAAATTAAATCAGGAAATATTTCTTTGGCTTTTTCTATTGCTTCTTCGCCACTTGATACCAGGGCCGGTACCTGGTAACCCAGTTCTTCTAATCCATCCCTTATATCCTCAGCAGTTATTCTCTCATCCTCAACAACCATTATCTTGGGGCCACTCATAGCTACACCTTCTTTAAATAATTTATTTTAGAATAATATCTTAAATTTTGTGCCCTGAACTTTTTCCAGGGATAAAGATCCCCCTAACTGTTGGGTTAGGGTTCTCACCAATCTCAAGCCCAGGGATTTGGATTTGCTTATATCTATATCTTCAGGAATACCCACCCCATTATCTTCTACCTCCAGCACATAAGTTCCCGGCTCTTTTTCCTGGAAAGAAACCTTTATTTCTCCCGGGGCAGAACCAAAGGCATGTTTAAGGGAATTAGTAATTAATTCATTGATAATAAGTCCACAGGGAATAGCCTTATTGATATCCAGATAGATATCTTCCACCTCCATTTTAAAATAAATCTGGTTTTTAGAAGCCCCATATGAGCTTAAAAGCACCGAAGATAATTCCTGGATATACCGCTTGAAGTCCACCTGGGCCAGGTCCGGTGACTTATAGAGCATTTCATGGATCAGAGTCATGGAACGCACCCGGTTCTGACTCTCATTAAATAGTTCCTGGCTTTTCTTATCAGATATGTACCTGGATTGTAAAGACAGTAAACTGGAAACCACCTGCAGGTTATTTTTAACCCGGTGATGCAGCTCCTGGAGCAGTACCTCTTTTTCTTTAAGTGAAGCTTTTAATTTATTATCTGCCACCTTATGATCCGTTATGTCCAGTAAAGATGATACATAAAGTTCTGTACCTGGAATTACAGCCATGGTGACAATTACCTCTTTAATTTTACCTTCTCTGGTTTTAAAATGAGATTCATGGGAATAAGGAGTATTTTTAACCAGGTGTGGAAGTTTATAATAATTCTCCCGGTCTTCAGGTAAATTGAATTCCCCCATATTCATCCTGGCCTGGATTTCTTCCCGGGAGTATCCAGATAACTTTTCAAACTCAGTATTAACCAGCATGATGTCCATTTTTTTATCCAGGATCACCGTGGCAGTTCCTGTATTTTCGAATATGGTTTTATAAGTTCTTTCAGATTCTTTTCTGGCTTCTTCGGCCTCTTTCCTTTTAGTTATATTTATCCAGTAGCCGGCAATTTCCACCGGCTGTCCCTTATCATCCAGAATTACATTGGCCTCATCCCTCATCCAGATGAATTTGCCATCCCTGCGCTGGAAGCGGTATTCATAGTAGTGCTGGCCTTTCTGGAGTAAGGTCCTCAAATCGGCCAGGGCATGTGAAATATCCTCAGAATGTACCCGGCCCATCCAGAAATAAGAATCTGTCAAAAAATCATCAGGAGAATAGCCAGTTTGTTTTTTTACATTATTGCTTATGAAGGTGGTTTTATACGGAGGATGAGCACTCAGAGTATATATTATGGCCGGGGTGGCAGAAATTAGAAAATCCAGCCGCTTTTTGGTGCTTTTTAGCTGGTATTCAGCTTCTTTATCATGAGTTATATCGGCTGCAATAGCTACTAACCTTGTTATGTTCCCTGAATGGTCTTTAACTGAAGATAGACGGGCTTCAATCCATCTTGTGGAATTATCCGGCCGGTTTATTCTGAATTGTATCCTTTCTTCTTCATTTAAATTATTATTTTTGGCTTTAGAAAAGATATCACTCCACTTTATCTTATCATGGTCATCCAGGTAGTCCTTCCACCTACGGGCATCATCATACAGTTCCTGGGGGTCTCTGCCCCAAATATCTTCAAAGGCCGGGCTGAGGTAAATGAATCTTTTCTTTTTTAAGTCAAATATACAGAAGACATCATCCATATTTTCTGCCAGCTGCCTGAATTTTTTCTCGCTTTTTTGAATGCTCAGATGGAAATTTTCCAGTTTTTCCATCATTTTATTTAAGGACCGGGAAAGAAGAGAAAATTCATCATCTCCACTAACCGGAAACCGGGCTGAGAAATCCTTTTTCTCACCAATGAGTTTTATATTGGCACTCAAATGGGACAAACTGGATAGGACTGATTTATCCAGATAGATTAAAATTGAAAATCCCATGACAAACCCGGCAATGATAATCATGGCCATGAAATAATAGATACTGTTTAATGCTTTAGCATAGTAAAGACGAGAATCAGTGATTTTAAAAATAATTGCCGGGTTATTTTCAATATCCTTTAAAAATCCATAGGCTGAAATACTTTCACTACCATTGTAAGTGATAAAAATGGTTTCATCCCTATTAAAAGCCGCCTTAGCATCTTGAAGATCCCCTGCCAGGCCGTTCCGGTTATAGGAGATGAGTTCCAATCTCAACTGGGTGAAGTTAGAAAAGGATGAAATAAAATGTTTATTTAAATCCCGGGCAATCAAAATAGTTCCGCGGACCGTGTTGTTAGGGCTGGAACCGGTCACCGGGCTGGTAGATATTAAGAGTGGTTTATCCTGGAGGTTGATTATGCTGCTTTGGGAGGAGGTGGAATCATTAAAAAGGAGGAGTGGTGTAACATTATAATCTTCCATGCCCTCGGGAAAAGTAGATAATTCCTCATTTTCCAGGTCCGATCTTTTAACATATATCAAACGTCCCTGATTATCTAAAAAAAGAATTAGATCTATTCGCATGGAGGAAAATGAAGTATCATCCAGATTATCGTCAATGAATTGCTGATTCTGATTAAGCATGAAGTTATAAGTCTCATCCGAAGAGGCCATTTCCCTGGTGAAGGCATTTAAATTGTATTCCTCCCTTAAAAAGGCTTCTTCGAATCTTGCAGCATCCTGTTTAATATTGTCTTCTTCCAGATTGGTTAAACCACTTACCAGGATAATCTGAGAAGTAGCATATAAAATCAGAACCAGGGCCAGTAAGGTGGTACCAATCATGAGCAGTGTTTTTTTTCGAAGATTCATAAAAGCCCCGATATGAAAATATTAAAAAGAAATTGAATTTTTAAGGGATTTAAAAGCCATATATGATCTCCCCCTACTACTTCACCATTAATATTTACGAAAGCCCAGATATCCGCTCCCACTTACTACTTCACCATCAATATTTTGTTTATAGAATCTAAAACCGCTTCCACACTGGCCATAACAATATCTTCACGAGTGGAACGACCTGTGGCCTGGTTACCCTCCATATCGCCCATCACCACAAATACCTCAGCCAGAGCATTGGTACCTCCAGTTATAGCTCCAATATTATACTCTTTAAGTTCAATATCGGTTGTTTCACTGACCAGGCTATGTATTGCATTTATAGCAGCGTCAACCGGCCCCACACCAGTTTTAGAGGCGGTTTTTAACTGGTCATGGATGCGCAGTTTCACGGTGGCGGTGGGCATCACATTTTCTCCAGTCATAACTGCAAATCCTTCCAATTTCACTGTTTCCTTTTTGGCCCGCCCCAGTATGGTTACGGCAATGGCCTTTAAATCCGCGTCAGTTACCTTTTTACCCTTATCACCCAGGTCCTTGATTTGATCATAAACCGTGCAGAACTGTTTTTCACTCATCTCAATGCCGTATTCGTCCAGTTTAGAGCGCAGAGCATTGGCCCCGGTGTGTTTACCCAGTACAATTCTCCGGGTGTGTCCCACCATCTCCGGAGTGATGGGTTCATAAGTCTCAGCCTTTTCCAGGACCCCGTGTACATGGATTCCTGCCTCATGAGCAAATGCATTTTCACCTACAATGGCCTTATTAGGGGGCATTCTAACCCCGGTGATGCGAGATACAAAATCCGATAAATTAACCAGTTGGGAAGTTCGGATATCCATGGGTATGTCGTATCGAGTTATAAGGGCCATAACCACTTCTTCTAAAGAGGCATTACCTGCCCGTTCGCCCAGACCATTTATGGTGGCATGTACCTGCTGGGCCCCTGCTTCCACTGAGGCCAGGGAATTGGCCACTGCCAGTCCAAAGTCATCATGACAATGTACACTGATTGGAATGCTGATGTTCTTTTTAAGTTTCCTTATAAGCCAGTGCATGGCACTGGGAACCATGACCCCTACTGTATCCGGTACATTGATGTAATCTGCTCCGGCATCCTCTACTGACTGGTATATTTCAGTAAGGAAAGGGAATTCAGTCCGGGTGGCGTCTTCAGCTGAAAATTCCACCAGCACCCCGTGATCTTTCACATATTCCACTGCATCAACTGCCTTATCCAGTATTTCTTCCTGATTCATTTTCAGTTTGTATTCCCGATGTAAAGGGGAAGTCCCAATAAAGGTATGGATGTAGTCCACTTCACTATCAAGGACTGCATCCAGATCATTTTTCAAAACCCTGGCCAAACCACAGACTTTTGCATTTAATCCCAGATCTAAAATTGCTTTTGCTGCTTCCTTTTCACCTTCAGAAGCAGCGGGAAACCCCACTTCAATAACATCTACACCTAGCTGGTCCAATTTTTTGGCTATACTTATCTTTTCATCTACAGTTATGGCCACACCCGGTGTTTGTTCGCCGTCCCGGAGGGTGGTATCAAATATACGCACCGTTTCCGGTAAATTCATGTTCTTTTTTACTTTTTCTATGTACATAGACTTATCCTCATTGGTTTGGCTTCTAGGTCTAAAATTCCATCATTAGTAAGTAAGTAAGTGAGTACTGGAATTTTATCTATGAATAATCTATTCCCTATCTACTAAATAAAAATATTTGTAAAAAAATATATAAGATTTAAAAAAAGGGTTTTTTTGTTTTTCAGGTGGCCATAATCAAACTTAAAAAGTTTCTCAAGCCCGGGGCCAGTCCCAGGATAAATATGGCCAGCTTCAACATATTTTTAATGGTTTTATCCTCTATTTCAGAGTCGATAAAATAAATTGCCCCTAATATAACCCCTATTTTCAAGGGGAACATGATAAATGCAGTTCCCAGCGCATCGGTAAGGGCGGCAGGCAGGACGTGCTGTTCCCAGTAGCCATAAAAATCCACCGCCACAAAGGTGGAGGAAGCATCAAATAAGTGGGCAGATAATGCAGCCAGGTTAAATTTATCAGATAATAGTTTCCATTTTTTACCCAGAAGAAAAAAAGCACCGGTAAATAGTAACCATATTCCTAAAATTGCAGATAATGCCTGGAAATTAATTTGACCCATGTTGAAAATATTAGGTAAGCACAGTATCATCCCGATTAAAAACATAATATGGCGGTAGTCTCTGCCTGTTCTTTTTTCCAGTAAAATAGCACCACCCAGTACTAAGATGGTGAGCATGCCCACCAAAACATAAATACCAGGAGTTACCAGTAAAAGGTTCAAAGGGTAGATTCCATTATCCACCAGAGCCCGGGTACTGGATCCCAGGAAAATAAAGGGTATTAGTGGTAGGAAGAGGTCTTTTGGATCCTTATCAATCCATTTAAACACTTTTATAAGACCTAAAACCACCAGCCCCAGTATCAAACCAAATACTATGGTGTTAAGCAAGGTGTAACCCGGTTGTAGATAGAGAAAGTGCTCCTGAATAAATTGGGAAATCTGTTCCAGCATGGTTATTATCTCCAGAAAGGGTTATGTCTTAAACCTGGTACTCCTGCACCCTTTTTATCTTTTTATTAATAACTTCTTTAATTATTAAAGGTAGAGGAGTTCTCCCGCCCCGGGGTGTAGTTTTTCCTTTTTTTATGGCCTCCAGAATACTATCTCTTGAAAAATCAGCTTGAACATGGGTAACGCAGCTCCCGATAGCTCCCACAAAGTGGGCATCACTGGAACCTATTTCCGGGATGTTCTCTTCCTGAGCCAGTTTTTTGGCACGCCAGTTGGAGTAGCCAAATATATAGCGGGAGTTCAGCGTTTCTATAGCATCCATTTTAAGGGTGCTGGTCCGGGCTAAAAGACCGTCACGGTACCTTACAAAGGGGTGAGGTACAATAGATACCCCTCCAGCTTCCTGTATTTTTTCTATGGTTTCTTCCGGAGTTAAGCCTTTTTTTATTTCTTTATTAACTCCAAGTGCTACTATATGGCCCTTGGAAGTTGTTACCTCCATGGAGGGTATGATAATCAAGTCATTAAATTCCTTTACTTCTTTAAGGGCCATCTGTGAACCTTTCAGGGAGTTATGGTCTGCTATGGCTATGGCGTCCAGGCCTATCTTCCGGGCTTTTTTTATGATTTCCCGAGGGGTGCCGGTGGCGTCTCCTGAATAAATACTGTGAATATGAGGGTCAATTATCATGATTTTCAACCATTTTGATTATAATTAGTATTTTACCTGAAACTGATTTTGATTTTAAGTAGTAGTTTTTTCTGAAACTATGGTCTGCTTTTATATTTTATACTTTTGATTAAACCCACCGGGCCGGCCATCATCACATCTCCGGCAGGGGAGGCATTATAAAGGGGTAGATTAGTTTTTTTAACTATGGATCGGCGGGGTCCAGTTAAAATAACTTTTTCCGGCATATTTATCGGTTCTAAAACCCAGGCCCCATGTCCGTGGTCGTTATATATTTCTTCATTGGTTAAGGTACCCTTAACCAGTTTTTCCACATATTCTTCAATTTTTTCCGGGGTCAGGATGCCGGTATGGTGTTCCATGATCCCCCTGATTTTACCCTCTTCAACAGAAGCCGCCAGGGTATGACCATTACCCACATCCATTACCACATAACTATCCAGTTTTTGGACCTCCGGGTCGCAGCTGGCGCCGCAAACTGCTGCAAATTTAGAATCCATTACCAGGGGATGGTTATCTTTTAAGGTTCTTTGCACTGCCTGCATCCGGGAAAAGTAAGGGGGGATGTGGGTGGTGTAAGCAAATTCTTCCGGATAGAGGGGTTTATGTAGTTTTTCTTTGATTTTAAGGAATCTGAAATTCCGGTCACCCATGTGGGTACTGTAGCCATGGTCCTGAACCGCCACCCCCACGTAATCAAAGTCCAGTTTTACATTAAATGGTGCAAGGCTGCTGGCTAAAGCTTCTAAATTCACATCAGCCAGGGTTATATTTTTAAACCCGGTTGTTTCCAGGTTTTTTTTAGAATCTACGATTTTTATTCCCATGGATTTAACCCGCTCTAAATCATCCCTCACCGTCCGGGCTGCCCTTCTGGTCATGGCCACCTGGTATCCTTTATCTATGTGCTGGGAGAGAGCACGATTTATAGGGCCACCTCCCATGGTCTCTCCATCCAGGAAAATATCCGTATTAGTTTTACGGATTTTTTCTGCCATTATCCTGGTGGGAGAGGGAAGAACCAGTTTTATGGAGTTTTCCATAGGCTCCTTATTATCATAGAGCATGATATCCTGGGTACCGGTGCCCACATCTATTGCCAAAAATTTCATATTATCTACTTTGGGAGGGAGTTGATTATAAATTATGCTGTGGAGGGTGTATTCTCAATTTTCCGGTTAAAACTATAAGTCCCCTGGATTAAATTTAGTATAAGTGAAAATAACAATTTTATGTACAAAAATGTACAACAAAGATTTAAATAGTACGGCGAAGTATAGATTCATAGTAAGTAATCCCAATTAAGGAATAGATTTGAACAAATATGGTGATATAATGCACAAAATAACACTACCTTCTGATGAAGTACCAAAAAAATGGTATAATATAAACCCGGATTTACCAGTACCCCTGCCTGCTCCCCAAAACCCTGAAGAGGGAGGAAATTTAGAAAATTTACCTAAATTATTCTCTAAAGGTGTGCTGGAACAGGAAATGTCCCAGGAAAGATGGATCAAAATCCCAAAAGAAGTAAGGGAAGTCTATAAAATGATTGGTAGGCCCAGCCCTCTTTTCCGTGCCAAACGCCTGGAAGAAATGCTGGACACCCCGGCTAAAATCTACTATAAACGGGAAGATTACTCCCCCACCGGGAGTTATAAATTAAACACAGCTATAGCTCAGGCTTATTATGCTAAAAAGGACGGTGTGGAACGTTTAACCACCGAGACCGGTGCTGGTCAATGGGGTACTGCTCTTTCACTGGCCTGTTCCATGCTGGACATGGACTGTACCGTGTACATGGTACGGGTTTCTTTTAATCAGAAGCCCTTTAGAAAAACCATCATGCAGATTTATGATGGAGAGGTTATCCCTTCCCCCAGTAATAAAACCGAGTTTGGAAGGAAGATGTTAGCTGAAAACCCCAACCATCCTGGTTCGCTGGGTATAGCCATCTCCGAGGCCATGCAAGATGCATTAAATGATGATAATGTCTACTACACTCTGGGAAGTGTGTTAAACCACGTTTTGTTACATCAGACAGTGATTGGATTGGAAACCAAAAAGCAGCTGGAGATTGCTGGTGAAACACCGGATGTTATGATTGGCTGTGTGGGCGGAGGAAGTAACTTTGGTGGGGCTATCTTCCCCTTTGTAAAAGACCAGATAGATGGGAAAATTGATTGTAAATTCATAGCAGCTGAACCTCACTCCTGTCCTACCCTCACTAAAGGAGAATACTGTTATGACTTTGGAGACACTGCCGGTATGACTCCCCTTATGAAGATGTACACCCTGGGCCATGACTTTGTTCCTCCATCGGTGCATGCGGGCGGATTAAGATACCATGGAATGGCCCCTCAAGTGGCCTTACTGGTTCATGAAGGCCTGGTAGAAGGACGATCTGTACATCAAAAGCACACCTTCCAGAGCGGACTGGACTTTGCCAAGGCCGAAGGAGTGGTCCCTGCACCCGAAACCACCCACGCCATTAAGGTGGCTATGGATGAAGCCCGGGAATGCAAAAAGACCGGAGAGGAAAAAACAATTGTGGTCAGCTTCTCTGGCCATGGAATGCTGGATTTGCAGGGTTACGACGATTACATAAATGGTAAAATCGTCTAAGGGATATCAATTAATTAAAATCGTCGAAAGGAATATTAATAATATTCCTTAAAATATTTTTTTTATTTAATTATTCAGGATTTTAGTACTATTTATTTTATTTTTAGAAATTCCTGCGCGATAGGTATAAATAGGAAATAAAAGGAAAATTCATTTATTGTTATTTAATTTAATAGGTGAATTTATGAATTATAAAACTGTTCTCATTGTCATCATGTCTGTGGTGGTAATTTTACTCTCAGGTTATGTAGTGGCCATGAATATGCAAAACCAGGATGATGAAACCAATAATATGACTCAGATTCGTTTTGCAGATAATGGAAGCACCAGCTTCAGTATGGGCAATACCTCTCCTGAGAGAAGTTTGAGTCACACCAGACCTCCCGTAAACAATAATAATGCCGGTACAGGCAACAACACCCCGGTAGATGATGGAGAGAACAATACCAAAAGCTCTTAAAACTTATTTTTAAAATTAAAACTAATTTTTGCAGATAGCTAATCTAATTAATAGAGGATTAATGAGGGCATGTAAGAATTGAACTTTTCTCATCTATTTAAAGAGAATTTTAAATCACTTACCCTCCGGGGATAAGTTAGGATTATATATTCAAAATCATAGAATTATTAGTTAGGAGGACTTGTATGTATAAAATTGGAGAAGCTTTAATTGGAAGCGGAAATGAAATCGCTCATGTTGATTTAATTATCGGTGATAAAGAAGGGCCAGCCGGTACAGCTTTTGCTAACGGCCTTAGCCAACTTTCTCTAGGCCATACCCCGGTGTTGTCGGTTATCCGGCCTAATTTAATGACCAAACCCGCCACCCTCATTGTACCCAAGGTAACTGTGGGAGATTTGAAGGATGCGGAGAAGATATTCGGACCAGCCCAGGCAGCAGTAGGAAGAGCCGTGGCCGATGCCGTAGAAGAAGGTTTAATACCTGAAGATCAGGCTGAAGATCTGGTTCTGGTGGTGAGTGTATTTATCCATCCGGAAGCAGAAGATTACCGGAAAATATATCAATATAATTATGGAGCTACCAGATTGGCTATAAGAAGAGCTATGGGCGAATATCCCACCATCAGTAAAGTTTTAGGTGAAAAAGACCGTGGATCACACCCTATCATGGGATTCGGAGTGGTGAAACTATGGAACCCACCGTACCTGCAGGTGGCCCTGGACCTGGATAACATGGATGAAATGGAACGCATCATCAACAGCCTGCCTAACCGGGAAAGGATACTCTTAGAAGCAGGCACACCTCTGGTTAAAAAATTCGGAGTGGGTATTGTCAGTAAGATAAGGGAACTGCGCCAGGACTCCTTCATCATTGCTGATTTGAAAACCCTGGATGTGGGCCGGATAGAAGTCAAAATGGCAGCAGATGAAACCGCCGATGCTGTGGCCATCTCTGGACTGGGAACCACCGAATCCATTGAAAAAGCCATCCACGAAGCACAAAAACAGGGTATTTACTCCATCCTGGATATGATGAATGTGGAGAACTTTGTGGAAAAACTAAAGAATCTGGACTACAAACCGGATATTGTCTTGTTACACCGTAACGTGGATCTGGAGACCCTTAAAGCTGAACGTGGTGAAGCACAATCTGAGATGACCGAATGGGGTAACATCAAGGAGATCAAGGAACTCATTGGTAAAAATGGTCTGGTGGCAGTAGCCGGAGGTATAACTCCTTCTAAAGTGGGTGAAGCCCTGGATAGTTCTGCCGATATCATTGTGGTGGGCCGATACATTATTGGTTCCCGTGATGTACGCCGGGCTGCTGAGGACTTTTTGGATCACATGCCTCAAGATCCAGATACCATGCGTTTAGCATTAGATGAGGATGAATCACTTTAAGTGGTGATTCTTTATTTTTTCTTTTTTTGATTAATTTTTTGAAGTTCACTCTTTCTACATAAAAAAATAATAGTAACATAATCTAATTTTATATCATCTAATGAGGTTTTAGGATGAAAAAAGAAGCTGACCCTTCTATCTCCCAGTTCATGGATGAGAAAATAATTAAACGCCTTAAAGGTTACCGGGGCATAGCACTGATTTTTTTAGTTATAGTGACCATTGAAGTAATTTTAGGTTTTTTTAATCCTTTTATCGCCATCTTAGGAATATTAGCCGGGGTGGTATTAGGTATACTATCCAACCGCATCTTCCATCTCCACTGGGATGAAGAATCCGAACAGGTTATCAGTAATGTGGACCGGTTAGGAGTGGTGATACTGATACTTTATTTTATAGTGGCCATTTACCGCCGGTTTTTCCTGGAAGATTACTTTGAGGGGACGCCTTTACTGATTTTAACTTTGTCTATTATCGCTGGGACCATGATTGGTCGTTTACTTACCACCATAGTGCTAGTGAGGAGGATTTTGAGGAGGGTGGGGTTGTAAGTTAATTATTTAAATTTTATTTTGTTTTTTTTATTGCACCAATAGTATATCATAAACTTATTTTGTCCAGGATTAAATAGCAAAATTTAAGGTTTGCTATTGAAAAACAGAGCCATAATATAACTCTTATTTAGGGTGTTACAATCATGGCTAAGAACAATTGTGCTTAGTAATTGGTCAGGTTCTTGCCGGTTATGACATGTTTATGAGGGAATATAATCTGAAAAAATTGATATGGTAATTTTATGCACAGGAGCGGATCCTGCCCGGGAATGGGTATGCCAAAAGCGAGATATTGAAGTGGAAATAATAAATCCATAGTCTAAAATTTGTTTTATCCATAAGTTTGAGGTGTTTATAATGACAAACGAAGTATTCAAATCAGAAATATCCCCACTTTTTAAAGCACTCTATGGCGGCTTGATAACCCTATTTTCAGTTATCGCTATTTTCTCGTTTTTATATGGAATAGAAATACGCCTTACAACAATCTTTCTAGTTTTAGCCATCAGCATAGCCATCATCTTCTACAGCGGCTATCAAATTCGATACGAACTAACCGAAGAAAGTCTCAGGGCTAAATGGCTTTTTGGAACTAAAAAAATAGAATATAAGAGAATTAAAGATTCCAAATCCCATAGAATTCCCCATAGGAGTATCAGAAGATTTGGAATATCCCTTTTGGGGGGTCATTATTCCCATGGAAAAATTGGGAAGTTTTATGCTATATTCACCAGCAATGAAGGAATACTAATCAAAACCGATGAATCATCAATTTACGGTGGCCAGTTATTTATATCCCCGGTAAATCCTGAAAATTTCCTGAAAAAGCTGGAAAATAAGATAATAGAAGAAAATAAAACTGCAGATGGAACTTTGATCCCATGAAAATTGGAAAATTTAGAATTTTGCCAATTGAGGGATTAACAGAAATAGGTTAGAAGAATATCAAACTTTATCTTTTTTCTATTCCATATCATAAATATTTCTTAAAACTAATCCTATCTGTTGCCGCTGATCCCCATGAAGGGACCTAAGAGCATAAAGTGGGAATAGCAGATACTTTTTAATTCTTATTACTTAACAAAAGTCCCCTTTCTCAAATCCTCCAGGGCTTCCCTGATCTCCTCCCTGGTATTCATCACAAAGGGCCCGTGCCGGGCAATGGGTTCATTTAAAGGCTTACCAGAAATCAAAAGAAACCGCATATCCTCCTTACCACTTACCTCTAAATAATCTCCATCCCCCAGTACCAGAAGACAGGTGCTGGAAACTTCTTCCCCGGAAACCACACCACTTCCTTCATATAAATAAATAAAGGCATTGTGACCCGGAGTAATAAATTGTTTAAACTCCCCACCAGAAGATAAAAATACATCAAGATATTCAGGATCGGCATATATTTCTTTAACCGGCCCTTTTACTCCCTCATATTCCCCGGCTATCACCTTAACCCGGGCCCCCCTATGTTCCACTTCCGGAATATTATCTGCTTTTACTTCCTGGTAGCGAGGACTACTCATTTTTAACCGGGCCGGTAGATTAACCCATAATTGGAATCCTTCCATTTTACCAGTTTCTACTTTTTGAGGCATCTCTTCGTGCATGATTCCTGAACCAGAGGTCATCCACTGCACATCCCTTTTACCTATGGTTCCCTTATTTCCCAGACTGTCTTTATGATTTATATTGCCGCTGAGCATGTAGGTCACCGTTTCTATTCCCCGGTGGGGATGCAGGGGGAATCCGGCCAGGTAGTCCCGGGGGTCATCTGAGCCGAAGTGGTCAAATAGTAGGAAGGGATCCAGGTAATCCAGTCGGGAGGTGGCTATACTTCTGCGCAGTAAAACACCTGCTCCTTCACGAACATATACCGGTTCAATTATATCCACCACTTTCCGCAACATATTAAAACCTCTCCTTTATTTTTATCAATATTTATTCATGGTTTTCCCCTAATTTTTTCCACGTAGCGTCGGGATAAGGGTAAAGCCGTTATTCCATGGGCCACCACAGAAAAGAGTACGGTGATGAACACTGCCAGTATGAAGGTATCCTGTCCTGGAAATGATTCCACACTCTCCAGGGCAATGAAGGCCAGTACAATCGAAGCCAGGCCCCGGGGACCGAACCACCCCATAAACAAAGCCGATTCCCAGCTTACTTCACTTCCCATCAAGGATAAAACCACCGGCACCATGCGTATAACGGTAAGGCTTAAAACCGCGTAAAAAATAATTTCCAGAGTAATAAAAGAAATTAAACCGGCTATGATTATCCCCAGTATGTAGAATACAGTTAAATTTAAAAACTGGCCTTCTGCTTCTGCAAAATCCAGGAGAGCTTTACCTGCATCCCGGGTTACATAACCTGTGGTTAAACCTCCTACAAATGCAGCAATAAAGCCGCTGCCACCTATTTCATCGGCGAGTATAAAGGAAAGAATGGCCAGTGCTAAGTAAGCTATTCGCTGATACTCCCTGTTTATCCATCCCCGGGATTGAGAGGTAACCACCAGTTTTGAACCAGTAAATCCCACCATTATACCTACCAGGGCTCCCAATCCAATCTGGGCCAGGGCTATTTCTATAAAATACCCGGCTGGTGAAAAGAATTCCTCAGCCAATCCCAGACTGATAAAGAGCAGTAAAAAGGGAACAGCCAATCCATCATTCAAACCACTTTCCACTTCCAATGCTTCCCGGATTTTTTCCGGTATTTTCTTATTTTTCACCACTATTTGTCCCAGGGCAGCATCGGTGGGAGCCAGTACCACTCCGATGATGGCTGCTTCCCAGAAACTTAGATTGGTGAAAATTAAAGCCGCCAGGGAGATTCCCAGAGCCAGGGTAGATATCAACCCTATGCTAAGGAGCCTCCGGGGTAAATGATTGGTTTTAAGATCTTCTAATTTAACCCGGGAGGCATCAGTAAACAAAACCAAAACCAGGGCTATTTCTGCAATCAATAATACGATGTTGGAGAGAGGTGGTTCCCTTATGTCCACTACTCCAGTGAAAAACCATCCGGTGATAATCCCTGCAAAAATAAATATCATTTGAGGACTTAGGGGTAAATTATCAATTTTACGGGAAATCAGGGCCACCAGCAAAAGTATGAGTAAAAATAATAATATTTCTATCATAATATCCCTGCTTAAACTATGTTCAAAACAACTATAAACTTTGTTATATTATCTCCTGCTGGCTGATTTAGGGATAGGTCCTTTCCTAATTCTAAATCCCATTGAACTATGGATAAAATCAAAAATTTCTCCAAATCCTTAATAATCATAAAAATCATTATAAAGTAGATATCTTAAAAACAGGTGAGGATTAAACATGGACAATAAAGTAGATAACCCCGGTAAACTGGTCCTGGTCACTCTGATACTGGTAGCAGCAGTGGCTAATTTGAATCTTTCAGTGGCCAATGTGGCCCTGCCCTCCATAGGATT
>CAMYKT010000018.1 GCA_947259185.1 uncultured Methanobacteriaceae archaeon | reverse complement strand
GAAGTCCCCTCTACGCAGATCGTCAATGATATCTATTCTCTCCAGGGTGCTGATTTCAGAATGAAGGTAGCGTACCTTTATGCCGATTTTAGCATAATATTCTGTTAAATCTTCCGCCATACGCTTGGTAAGGGTGGTTACCAGTACCCTCTGATTTTTTTTAACCCTTTTCTGGACTTCATGGAGTAGATCATCCACCTGATTAGTTACCGGTCTTACCATCACTTCTGGATCCAGAAGGCCGGTGGGTCGGATTATTTGTTCCACCACATTCAAGCTCCGGGTGAGTTCATAAGAAGATGGTGTGGCTGATACATAGGCCACTTTATCCACCAGGTTTTCAAATTCATCGAATTTCAGGGGACGGTTTTCCAGAGCAGAAGGCAGTCTAAAACCATAATCCACCAGTGTGGACTTACGGGCCTGATCACCATTATACATACCTCTTATTTGAGGTACAGTTACGTGGGACTCGTCTATGATAGTTAAAAAGTCTGAAGGGAAGTATTTTAAGAGACTGTAGGGAGTATCTCCCCATTTTCTTCCACTCATATGCATGGAGTAATTTTCAATCCCCGAGCAATAACCCATTTCTTTCATCATTTCCAGGTCAAATCTGGTGCGCTGTTCCAATCTTTGAGCTTCAACCAGCTTGTTTTGTGATTTTAAAACTGTTAACCTTTCTTTTAGTTCCTGTTCTATATCTTTTAATGCTTTATCCATTTTTGCATCGGCTATAACAAAGTGCTTTGCAGGGAAAATAGTGGTTCGTTCCAGGTTTTCAATTTTTTTACCCCTTAAAGGATCTATTAAAGAAAGGGAATCAATTTCATCTCCAAATAATTCTATACGTAAGGGTTGAGTACCATGTACCGGGTTAATTTCAATAACATCACCTCTAACCCGGAAGTGTGCTCTATCAAATTCTATGTCATTACGCTCATACTGCATATGTACCAGCTGGGAGAGGATTTCCTCCCGGGAGATATTATCCCCTACTTTTAAAGATAAGATGAATTCTCCATAATCTTCCGGTGCACCTATACCATAAATACAGGATACACTGGAAACCACTATCACATCATCCCGGGATAAAAGGGACTGGGTGGTGGAATGCCTCATTCTATCAATTTCTTCATTGATAGAGGACTCCTTATCAATATAGGTATCAGACTGGGGGACATATGCTTCAGGCTGATAGTAATCATAGTAACTTACAAAGTATTCCACCGCATTATCTGGAAAAAACTCCTTGAATTCCTCATACAGCTGGGCCGCCAGAGTCTTGTTATGGGATATAACCAGGGTGGGTTTTTGCAGTTTTTCAATTACATTGGCCATGGTAAAGGTCTTACCCGAGCCTGTAACCCCCAGCAGGGTTTGCTCCTTGAATCCCTTATTAAAACCAGATACCAGGGAGTCTATGGCTTTGGGTTGATCCCCTAGAGGTTTATAATCTGATGCAAGCTCAAATTTTTTCATATATTACCACTCGAAAAAAAATCAGTTATTTAATTTAAATCTAAGATTATCAATAATAGGAATAATGTTTATAAAAGAAAATGATATTATCCGGATGGATTTTTGATTATTGGAAAAATAAGATAAATAGCTGATTAATTAAATTTATATTATTATCTAAAATTGCACTTTATCCTATAAAAACTTTGCCCCAATAAAATTATGATTTTCTAAAAATGTAATTTTCCTTCTTTACAAAGCTCAAAAAACCCATAAACTTTACATTCTCCTTTTTTAACATTTAATAAATTTAAAATCACCTTTTATTCATATAATGTCCCTCGCCTTACAGATTAGTTTTTCCCAGGAGCATTTGAAAAGTAAAACTCTGCTGGAGTAAAAGGGCATTATAAATTTTTCCAAAATAAAATAAAAAAGGGGCTATTAACCCCGGATTCCAAAAAGTGACCGGACTATTTTGATTCTTCTTACCATCTCATAGGTTAGCAGGGTCATAACCAGGCTAATGGCCATGATAAGCACAATCTGCAAGGCAATAGCACCAGGGATAAAGCCAATGATGTAATAAGCGGCAATGTTAATCCAGGCTATGTGGAAAATATAGATAGGAAAGGAAGCCGCTGCCAAATAAAGGGTGGCTGAATTATTAAATTCAAGATAATGCTTACCCATTCCCATAATGCTCATTACAGCCACCAGTACCAGGGTATTGATATAGAATGCCTCGAATAGAATGGAGAATATATCCGGGGATACATTGTTGTTTGCAGCCTGGAAGTAGATAGTAATTAAAATAGCAGTTAAACCTATAAATGTAATAAATAAAGGCCATCGGCGCTTTTCCAACTTGTTTTGAATGCCCTCATCAGATAATAAGAAATATCCAAAGAGGAATAATAAGAAAAATTGAACCAGACTTTTTTCAGGGGCCAGGTTAAGAAAAAAACTCCCGATACTCAGAGGTATTATAAAGAGTAACATATGGGGTATGTTGATTTTTTCTAGAGGTAATTTCCAGTTAGCATTTCTATATTTTAAGATTATAGGTAGAGCTACCAGGGAAATTATAAACAAGTATAGCAGGAACCATAAGGGTCCAATTCCACTACCATAGGCATCTCCTGCAAAAGCTGGCCAGTTAGTTAAAAAGTACCACCAGAAAGAGAGGAAATTTCCAGTATAACCATTGTATAAAAAACCGTAATAGACCCATACCGGAAGTACGAATATTATTCCGGCTATGGTTGGAATTAAAAGTTTACTCACTCTTTCTTTAAGATATTCCGTTTTATTTCTTTTTTTTAGAGCGTAAAATGTGCTTATTCCAGCAATGGCAAATAATAGTTGCATGAACCAGTTAGAAAATAATAAGATAAAAACCGTGGCAAATGTGTTACCACTAACCATTATAATGTAATCAATCCCCAAGGTATTATACATCAATAGAGTATGATAGGGAAAAAGAAGCATAATTATCATCCAGCGCAGATTATCTAAAAAATATAATCTCATATCCTATTCTCCTGTATTTTTTTGAATTCCAAATATAATCCTCCTTAATAGTAGTTTACAATTTTTATAGAATTCTCATGTTATATATCTTTATAAAATAGGGTTATAAGAGATTCTACTCCGGAAAACTTGTAAAATGCTTATATTAGGAATTCTATGGAAAATATGGTTTAAGGGTGATAAAAAAAATTAAGAGTTAAATTGGTTATAAACTATATTAAATATAAATAATTTATAAAGCCGGTTAATAATATTTTTAAATATATTTTTATTATTTTATAAATATTTTGAGGTATAATATCTTGTCCACCAAAGTTGATTCTGCAGATGATTTACCAGATAAAACCGGGGTTTATATCATGAAAAATGCCCGGGATGAAGTAATTTATGTGGGTAAATCAGTATCCCTGAAAAAAAGGGTTAAATCATATTTTAAAGAGGATCTGGATTCTCCTAAAACCCGGGTTTTAATGAATCAATTCCATAGTCTGGAATATATAATTACTGATACGGAAAAAGAAGCACTTATCTTAGAGGCTACCTTAATTAAAAGGCACCGTCCCCAGTATAATGTACGGTTAAAGGATGATAAACGCTACCCTTATATTAAGATTACCCGGGAAAATTACCCCCGCATCCTCATCACCCGGAGCATATCCAGTGATGGATCCCACTACTTCGGTCCCTTTACCGATGTGGGATCTGTTCGGAAAACTCTTAAATTTATAAAAGCCTTGTTCAAGGTTAGAGACTGTAAAAAAATGGATGGTCCCTGCCTTAACAGTCAAATTGATCTATGTTATGCTCCCTGTGCTGAAGGTATATCCCGGGAGGACTATCAAAAAATAATTGAAAGTATAGATCTTTTTTTCCAGGGAAAATACTCCCTGATAATAAGCTCTTTAAATAAAGAAATGAAAGAAGCTGCTATAAGCCATGAATTTGAAAAAGCCGGTGTATTAAGGGATCAGATTAATGCCATAAAAGATGTGATGGAGCGCCAGTTTGTGGCCTTTACTAACGAGCTGGATCAGGATATTATTGCCGGTTCTATTGATAAGAAAATGGCAGTCATGGTTGTTTTTTCAGTAAGAGAAGGTAAGATAATGGGTAAAGATGATTTTCTTATGGCTGGTGTGGAAAATTCATCATCAGAAGAGATATTAGCTGCCTTTATCAAGCAGTACTATGCCAATCCCCGCTATATCCCTGGAGAAATCATTATTCAGTACCCGGTACCGGATCAAAAAATAATCAGAGAATGGTTATCTGATTTAAGAGGTGCTGCTATAAAAGTAACCATTCCTCAGAAGGGACATAAGTACCGCCTCCTGCAGATGGCATCTAAAAATGCTTCTGTTATAAGAAATCAGGAAAAACAGGTTAAAAATGCTTTAATTGACTTGAAAAAATATTTAAAACTGCCCCACATGCCCCATATTATTGAGGGTTTTGATGTTTCCAATATTGCAGGTAAATCAGCAGTAGGATCCATGGTACAGTTTCAGGATGCTAAACCCCGTAAGGGAAAATACAGACGTTATAAACTAAAGACTCCTGGTCCTGATGATTATGGTATGATGCAGGAATTGATTACCCGGCGCTACCAGAAAATTATAGAAGATGGAGAATCACCCCCTGATTTAATACTGGTGGATGGAGGAAAGGGACAATTAAAAGTAGCACTTAACGCATTAAAATCACTGGAATTAGTCCATATACCTGTAATTGGACTGGCTAAGGAATTTGAACATGTATTCATACCTCAGACTGCTGAACCCTTGATTTTACCCCGTAATTCAGAAGCCCTCTTTTTATTGCAGCGCATTCGAGATGAAGCCCACCGCTTTGCCGTTTCATATCACCGTAAACTTCGTTCTAAAGAATTAGAGCATTCACCCCTGGATGATATTAAAGGAGTGGGTTCTAAAAGAAAAATGAATTTGATGAGGCATTTTAAAGATGTGGAAAAAATAAAAAAAGCAAGCCTGGAAGAAATAATGGAAGTTAAAGGCCTAAATCGCCAGGTGGCGGAGAATATATATTATCATTTTCACCCCCACAGCAATAAATAAAAATGGCCATATATGTTTAAACTCAACATAAAAAAATTTCCAGCGCTTTTTTAAGCAAATTCATGTACAAAAACCTTGAAAAAATGTCTGAAATTAGTATAATATTCATATTTTAAGAGTATTTTTCAATATAAAGATTGAATTTGAAAAGATATTAATATCGATAAGACCATAAATTATATTAGATTAGGTTAGCATCATAAAAATTAGACTGAAAAGGCATAGTCTTGTTTATTGGCTATAATTTTTAATAATATGATGGATAAAATATTTTCTAATTGATTCATCCAGAATTTCTTACAGAGGGATAGAATGGCAGATACAAAATTACTGGTGGTTGAAGACGAGAGTATAGTGGCCATGGATATTAAACACAGGGCTGAAGGCCTGGGCTACAATGTTCTGGATATTGCTGCTTCAGGAGAAGAGGCCATAGAAAAAGCCAGAGAAACTGAACCTGATCTAATTTTAATGGACATCGTTCTTAAAGGAAAAATGGATGGTATTGAGGCAGCAGATTTTATACGTGATGAATTTGACATACCGGTGGTATACCTTACTGCTTATTCTGATGAAAAAACTCTGGGCCGGGCCAAGTTAACCGGACCCTTTGGTTATATCATCAAACCATTTGAAGACCGGGAACTGCACAGTGCAGTGGAAGTGGCCCTCTATAAGCATAAAATGGATAGTAAACTAAGAGAGAGTGAAGAGCGATATCGATCTCTTTTTGAGTCCTCTCCAGATCCCATACTTTTGCTGAATGTGGATGGTAGTATCAGTTTCATGAACCGTCAGATAGAAAAAATTACTGGTATACGTCGTAAAAAATTAATGGGTAAACCGCTACTTGAGTTTTCAAATCTGGGATTTATGGAAAAGAGGCAGATTAATGACTTCTTGTCTTTAATTCCTTCTCTTATTGAAAAAGGTAGAATGAATCCTCTGGAACTTAGTCTGAATGATAAAAATGGTAAACATCTTTATTTTGAAATACATGCTTCTTATATCAATTCATCTTCCCCTGAACCCCTTATTCAATTAATTGGTCATGATATCACGGATAGAATTAAATCAGAAAAACAAAGAGAAGAACTCATCCGTGAAAAAGCTCGGGTGGAATTATATGGGTTTGTGGTTAGTGCGGTTCCTGTATTTGCCTCATCTATCCCTCCCCAATTACGCAATACTATTATTAAAAATTTTGCAGATCGTTTTGAAAAAAATGTAAAACCAAATTTCTATGAAGAAATGACCCGGCAGGATTTAATTAAAGTCATAGAAGATAAGAATCCTGAAAGGAAAAAAGAAGTATTCGATGCCTATCTGGAATGGATACAGGAACTTTTACTCAACCTGGGTATTCAGACCAGTTTAAAGGAATCTGCACCAAAGTATCGTCTGAAATTTGAAACTTTCCCCTGGATGGATGAAGCCCGGAAGAATCCTATTTTTTCATTGATTTTTAGAGCCATCATGATCAGGAGTTTTACCTGGACTGGAATTAAGGGAAATGTGAACCAGTGCTCCAGTTTAATTGAAGGTTCTAAAAAAATGCAGTTTGAATTTTACGTCCCTTTATAATATTCCTCTTGTAATTGTTATCAATTATCTAAATTTAGGAGGGGAGTTAGTGGAAAGGATAAAAACTGGAATTAAAGGATTAGATGAAATAATAAGTGGTTTTCCACAAGGTAGAACCATAATTTTAACTGGAGATGCCGGATCAGGTAAGACTATTTTTGCCCTGCAATTTGCAAAAAGCAGCTGCCTGCAGAATAAAAAAACCGCTTATATAACCACCGAGGAAGATGAAGGGGATTTACTAAGACAGACTGATTCATTCAAATGGGATATGAAGCCCCTTATGGATAAGGGAACTCTTGAGTTTGTGGAACTGGCGGGATTAAGGGCCCGGGTTACAGAAGCTGAAATGAATATTGGTGTGGAAGCCATGAAGGGTAATTTTGAAAAATTAATCCATGATATCAGTCCAGATCGGGAAGTGGTAATAATAGATAGTTTAGGAAGCCACACCGCTAAACTGACCCCTTATGAGTTCCGGGATCGTTTTGACTTATTGATTTATGAATTAAAAGAAAGAAATATAACTGCTTTAATTATCCTCGATAGTGCCACCTCTCAGGAATTTAATGAACTGGCTCTTTTTGCAGCTTATGGTGCCATCAAGCTCATGAAAAAAGAGAACCCTTATACCGGTAGAAGAGAAAGAGTAATGGATATCATTAAAATGAGAAGTACCCGCACACCTATTGAATTTATAACCTATGAAATACGATCAGATGGTATTTCACTTATAAGTGAATCAGAAGATGAATAACTTAGAAAGGGCTTATTTAATTGAAATTCCAATAAATTATTCCTAATACTTTTTTTAATACCCACTTTGAAAATAAAAAAAATAATGTTAATTTTTAAGAATAAAAAGTTTGTTTTTAAATTACAAGCATTCCAGGGCCTTAACCAGCAGATTCACTGTGTTTTCAATATCTTCCATACTGGCTATACTAACTGTGGTGTGTATGTAGCGGGTGGGAACAGATACTACTCCGGAGGGTATGCCCTCCCGGGTTAGATGGATGGCAGTAGCATCAGTGGTACCCCCTTCACTTACTTCTAATTGCACCGGAATCTCTTCCTCTTTAGCCGTAGTAATTAACCATTCTTTAATTTTAGGATGAGTAATGATGCCCCTTCCACTAGCATCAGTTAAAATGATGGCTGGTCCTTTCCCGATTTTAGCTGGAGCTTCATCTTCTTTCATTCCCGGGTGGTCTCCCGCAATGGTCACATCCAGTGCCAGTGCAAAATCAGGGTTTATTTTAAATGCTGATGTTTTAGCGCCTTTTAACCCCACTTCTTCCTGCACGGTACCCACTCCATAGATATTTATATCACAATTTACTCTTTTAAGAGTCTCCATCATGATTAAACATCCCACCCGGTTATCCAGTGCTTTACCAGTTACCAGGGAATTAGGTAGTTCGAAAAAGTCGTGTTTAAAGGTAATGGGATCTCCAATTTCAATTAATTCTTCTGCTTCTTTTTTGCTGGTAGCCCCTATATCAATGAACATATCCTCATAAGAGGTTATCTTCTTTTTTTCAGCGGCTTTCATGCGGTGAGGAGGTTTTGATCCAATAACCCCTATAACCGGTCCTTTTTTAGTGTGGATGTATACCATCTGATTAAGGATCATCTGATCATTAATGCCCCCTATCTTGGAAAATTTAATGAAGCCTTTTTTATCGATATGGCGCACCATTAAACCTATTTCATCCATATGTGCAGCCAGCATGACCTTGGGAGATTCAGGTTTTCCTTTTTTAAGGGCAATAATATTTCCCATACGATCCTTTTCTATGTGGTCCACATGGTCCTTTAATTCACTTTCAATAAGATTTACCACTTCACTTTCAAATCCAGAGATACCAGGTAATTGAGATAGCTTTTTCATTAATTCCTTCATTTTATATTCCTCATTATTTGTAAAAGTTATTTTTTAAAAAAGGTAAGAAAATTTTCCCTATTTTAATAAGATTTTTTATATGCTTTTTTATAGAATGTAAAAGATTTAAAGTGATTTAATTAAAATTAATATCCCGATAATGATTAATAGAAACTGAGGCCATGCCGCCAGGTATTGTGGGGGAATTAAGCCGGTACTTATGGCATACCATAAAAATCCAATAACTATCAGGACTAAACCGGCGTAGATACCCAGGTTGTTTCTTTTCTTTTCTTTATTTTTTTTAAAATCTCTTTTTGGTTTTTCTTCAGACTGGTTAATCTGGATTTTCTCATCCATAAAATCCCTCGGTTATATTTAATAATGATATGTATCTCATTTTATTAATTTATTTACTATTACCTGTTTTTTGGGAAAGCTATTATCTGTTTTTTGGGAAAGAGTATAAATATTATTTTAAAAGGGGATTATGGTTTTTATTAAAATCCCCTCTGATGTTGTTGTTGTTTCCATTAATCATTTATATGGATTAGGGCCAAGTTTCTTATATGATACCGGAAAGCCATCCCCGTTATGAATCATTGCTACTTAGAGAAAAGATAGTACAAGCCTTTAAACAGGGTATCCTGGCTTATTCCGGGATGATAGCCCATGGAAGAGGAGAAGCATTTGATTACCTCTTGGGAGAAAAAACCAGCAACCCTGCAAAGAGCGCTATAAAAGCCGGAGCAGCAGCCATAATTCTATCAAAAAATCCTGTTTTTTCAGTAAATGGTAATACTGCAGCTCTTGTGGCCGAGGAAATGGTGGAATTATGCCGTATTAGTGGAGGGAAGCTGGAGATTAATCTCTTCCACCGCACCCCCCAGAGAGTAAATGCCATAGAACATGTATTAAATGAGGCCGGTGCAGAGAAAGTATTAGGATTAGATGATGAAAAATTAAAATACCTGGAGGGAATCGAAAGTCCCCGGGCCACTGCCAGTGCTTCTGGTATCTATGATGCTGATGTAATCCTGGTACCTTTAGAAGACGGTGATAGAGCAGAGATTTTGAATAAAACAGGAAAAATAGTCATAACCATTGACTTAAACCCTCTGTCCCGGACTTCCCAGATGTCATCAATTTCCATAGTAGATAATATTGTAAGGGTTTTACCCCTTTTAATTCAGGAAATAAACCAATTAAAAAGGGAAAAAAAAGAAAATCTACAGCAAATTTTAGATAACTTTGATAATCAAGAAAATTTGAAAGAGTCTCTATATGTTTTTAAGTTAAAAAAATAATTTTAAATTAGATATTTTATTGTTATGAATGGAAAAATGAGACCTATTTAATAGATAATCAGTTAAAATATTATAAACAATCTACTTTTTAAAAAATAATCATATAATTATCCTAATAAATGAAGTGAAATAATGATAGTAATGGGTATATCAGGAATGCCAGGATCAGGTAAAGGAGTTATATCCCGTATGGCCCATAACAGGGGTCTTAAAGTTATTCGAATGGGGGATGTTATCCGGGATGAGGCCCAAAAAAGGAAGGCCGATGTGGGTGAAACCGCGGTAACCCTAAGAAAAGAATTCGGGGAATACGTGGTGGCTAAAATCTGTGTGGATATAATAAAATCAGATTACGCACATCTGGTTGATGAAGAAAGAAATTATCTTATTGAAGGAATCAGAAGCCATTATGAAGTGGAGATATTCCAGGAAAACTTCCCTCAATTTACTGTGATTTCTGTTTTTTCCAGTCCTAAAACCAGATTCAGGCGTTTGAAACGAAGAAGACGTTCAGATGATTCATCAGATTTCTTGGAATTCAAAAAAAGAGATGAAAGAGAATTAGGTTTTGGTATTGGTAATGTTATTGCCACCTCAGATTACCTGATAGTAAATGAAGGCCCTCTGTGGAAATTCAAAAATGAGATTAAGAAAGTTTTAAAAAAGAGCTTAAAATAATAAAGGATTTGAGATTATGCAATGTTCTCTTAAAGTATATACCCGGGTTAATCCCACTGAAGACCAGGTGAAAGTTAAAAAAGCAATAACCAACATATTTAAACCAGGTGAAATGGAAATTGGGCCTTCCCATATAACTTTACATGCCGGTATAGATTCTCTATTGAAGCTGAAAGAGGATTTAGAAGAAAGAAAGATTAGATCCTGTGCCCGGAGTGTGATGAAAGTCCAGGGAAATAAAATAAGTTTCATGCTAAGTAAACAGGCAGCTCTCGTTGATGTGGTTAATCTACTTGAAAGTGACTCACCATTAGGAGAATTAGAAGTAGAAATAACTACCTCTGATGTGGAAGGGTTACTGGATTGGCTGGCACCTGATATAGAAGATGATTATTGAAAAATTTATAAATTGGTTATTAAATTAAAAAGAGTATATGAGAAGGTTTATTGATAAATTAAGAGAAATAATTATTTATCTTCTAATACTGCCTCTTTTATGAGGTAATATCCACTATCCACCTTATAGTGGTTTTCTGCTTTAATTATATTGATTTTCTTTTTAAATAAGGGGCCATCCACCACCAGGGTTTCTGCTTCACCGCCTTCAAAGGCCATGTGGATACCGAATTTATCATGGATTTTTTTTATATCTTCTAATGCTTTCTGGTCAATTATTCGACCAAGCCATGATTCATCCAGGCCTTCAGCAGCCACTCCAGTTACAATCACCTGATAGCCCTGATTAATAATATCCTGCATGTATAAGTAGGGATCCACGTCCCATAAAGGGGCTATTGATTTTAAATCCAGCTTATGGCATAAATCATCAATACGACTTTTTTGATAGGTGGAGGAGAGTGCTCCAGAATAAATTCCTTCTACCCCTCTATTTTTAAGTTCGGTTAAAGCAATTTCCAGATCATTTAATTCTTTTTCCTTTTCTCCCCTGGTTTTAGCCTGTAAAAGAGGAATATCCAGTGCCTCAGCAGATAACTCAGTTATATGGATATTGGGAACATGATACATGTAGGAATCTGGATTTTCAGATATCATGGAGAGAAGATACAGGACCTGGTGGCCTTCTTCTTGTGCCTTTTTAAGGGCCATGGTACTGTCTTTACCTCCTGAAAATAGAACAGCGACTTTCATTATTATTCCTCTTTTCTGAATTTGTCCTTAATTTTTTGAAGGTAAATTAATATATTATCTATGAAAATCCCTGCCAAACCAGTTATCATCCCTAATATTCCGCAAAAAAGAATAACATTTAATTGTCCGGGCATCATCTCTCTTAAATTAGAAACCTGTTCCTGCACCGGGCCTTTTACACTGGTAACCACCACCTCTTCTTTAGAAATTTCATTAACCAGATTGTCCACCTGGGATGGATCTGCTTCTATTCTTACATGCACATTACTATAACGGGTACTGATACCTCCGGTGAGCATCAGCCAATCAGATAAGGTTTTTATGGCCTTAATAGGGTTGTGTCCTTTTTTTACATTGAGTATAATGGTTCCATTGGTATAAACTTCATAGGACTCTATATTAGGATCCACTATGGCGATTCTCTCCTCAATCATCTTTTGACGTTCCTGGGTGAAGTTATCAGTTCGGATAATTATCCCACTACTCTCCACATTACCCACACCTTCCATAGCCTGAACATCACTTATGAAGCGATCTAAATCAATATTGGTGGATACATCCACCATGATTATCTCGGGAGAATCACTGGTAAGCTGATATAGTCCCCGGGCCATTTGCGGAACATCCTCATATACGGGTGAGATGAAAAACGCACCACCCACTGCTCCTATCATGAAACCTAAAAATATGACAAATAGCAGGTTCTTTTTACCAATAATCGGAGTTAAAAGGGCGATGGAAAATATGAAAATCAGTAGTACTATAAATAGCACTATCATTATAATTGATACCCAGGTGTCCATGTTTATCGTCTCTATTAGAATTCTTTAGTAGCTACTATGTTCCCATTGACCTTATTAACATATACTTCCTTTTCCAGTTTATTCTGTTTGTATAAAGGAACTATCCATACAGAAATGGTTTCATTATTAATTTTTATACTACCTGAGGCAGGTTCACCAGTACGAAGACCAGTTTCAGCAGCTATTTCTTTGGCCTGCTGGCTGGTTATATTCAAAGAAGTAGTGTTGGTCTGGGTGGTGTTGTTACTTTCACTGGAGCTGGTGGTAAAGGGCATGGTACGCAGTGGTTGAGGAGCAGGAGTATCATTTTGGACTATTACCTCCCCCGGACTGTGTAACGGATTGTAGGCATATATTACAATGATAAGAGCTATTACCCCTAATCCAATTAAGGCCTTTTTTTCCCAGCTTAAATCCAGATCCATTTATTAACACCTGAAAAATGAGTTCTCATAAATTTTATTATAGTGTATAGTTGACTATATAAAAAAGTTTTGAATAATTTAAGAAGATGAAATTTTGAAAAAATTAAATAATCAATTAAATAATTAAATTTTGGTGAATTTTATGGTTCCATTATCATTAAAAGCCGTGTATTTTTCTCCTGTACTCATAGTAACCGAGTTTATATTGGTTTTAGGAACCAGACGTATATCAATGGTGCTGCCGGCATAGTTAACTTTTACCCAGCCATTGGTGGTAACATCCACCTTTATATCCATATCCGAGGGTATGGTGATGTTGGCCGAATATCCCCGGCCATTAGTGTATACCGTGTTTATGGTGGTGGCTACTCTTTCTCCCACCATACGGGCTCTTCCCAATTCAGAAGTTGCTGCTCTATCTGTTTCACCACCTATAATGCTGATTAAACTGCCTATTATGATCATAGCTATTAAGGTGGCAAATAATAAGTCTACGGTTGCTACTCCCTGGTTATCTTTTAACAATTATATCACCATTATGTTAGTTATAGGAACTGGATAGGTCAAAGTAATTTCTATAAAAGGTTGATAGATAAAATATGGAACCTGCCGGGTCTCTCATTAAAGGCCGGTTATTACCAGATATCCTAACTTCTATTCCTGATCCGGTCCGGTAAATACCCCTCAATCCTAAGAAGTATTCGTGATCCACTGCAGAAATGGTTCGGCCCCCATACTCTTCCATTAAGGGGTTTCCTATAACAAAAGTACTCATTCTAACTTCAGGTGGACTACTGGAAGTGGTATTGGTATTATTTTCCAATCTATCAAAGAAAGATAAACCATAGGGATCCGGGAAGTAGTAGGGACGAGGAGTAATCCCTGATGGATTGTTGGTTCCATTTAAATAATTCCATAGCTCATATAGTCTGGCATTGGGATTATCCACCACATCATCCATATGGAAGTCCTTACCAGTATAAGGAGAATCCTCATAGTACGGTGATTTGAAAATTACATTGGAGTTTCTTTCTTTAGAATTTACCCAAACATAAGGGTCTTCCAGGCCACTTATAGAAACATAAGAAGTAATTGGTGGTGTAACACCTTCATAAACCTGATCTTTTTGTACCACTTTGATGGGTATGCCTCCCCTTACATGGACATAAAATCCAAAGGGATCATCCTGACTGATAGTTACATCATTCAGGTACAGCGTTTGGTTGGTATAATTATTGATGGGTATATTGTTAATAAAAATTTCACGACCGGTTTGGCGTTCTAATTCTTTACAGCTTTCTATTAACTGTACATTTAGTGAATTAACAATATTTTGACGTATATGCTGTTTACTGGTCCCGGATCCAAAGAAGGGGTTGGGTTTATATATATTATCATCTATTACTTTCCGGGTGGCATTGTAGGCTGAATTTCTACCTGCATCGGCTGAAGATTTTTCAATAATACTGAAAATGTTTTGAGCTGTATTATAGGTTACATCTCCCCCAATGGCTATAGTGGCCAGGGTATTGGATTCATTAACTATTTCTCCAAAATTTATGGCAATAACTAATACTGGTATTAAAATCAGTACTGCTATGGGGCTGAACACATATCCTTTTTCATCCATTTTTATCCCCTCATTGCCTCCATAAATCTAACCTTACCGGTATGTTATTGGGCAAATCACCCGTATATAATGCTTCTGTTCGTAAAAGTGAGTAATCAATTGGAATTCCAGATTCAGTTAAGGCCTGTTCAAGTTTTTGCCGGGCTATTTGTTGAGCAACATCAGCATTTGAGGAGTAACCAACGGTCCACATGTTTTCTAAAAATTCAGGATAAAGTATGGATACCCGGGTACCAGAATATATTTCAGCATTACCATCCCAGTCTCCAGATTCCCAGTAATTGCTAGGGCCTCTAACCCGAACTCTTATTCTATAGTTTCCGGGAATAAGAGTATAATTTCCAGCATTTCCAGTGGTAAATACTTTGGGACCGGCGGCATCCAGTGATGCAAGATTAATATAATAAGGGATGGTGGTGTTGGTAGGGAATAAATCAACCCAGGTTCCACCACGCCGAATCTGCACTTGCATACTTCTGGTGTCCATACCTGTACCTACAAAAAGATAGGCTTCTTTAGCACCTTCTCGTATGTTAACCTGAGGATTTACTTCTTGAGTATAATCATTACTATTGGCCTGGTAGCTACTGAAGGGGAAATTTTCCCAGAGAATAGGTAATTTAGTATAACTAACGGAAGTATAACAATCAACCAAACCTACAAAATCGTAGTCAGTACTGGGTACATGGTCCCAAATAGTAATCCTTACTCTATTATTTCCTTCCCGGAGATATTCAGGAGGTATGTATATAATACCGGGAATATTTCCATAGCCATCTCCACGAGCACTATAATCTACACCATCAAAATTAAATGAACAGAAGATGGTTCTCCATCGACTGCCATCCCATACCTCCACCATGGCGTTATCGGTACCACCATATATATTCATGTTTACGGTGGCATCCATAATTCGTATTGGCGGAGTGACTCCTGATCGAGGTAAGTCAAATTCTTGTATTACACTTACAGCTGAACCTGAACGAGTGCCACTAACAACAGATGTAGGGAAATTGGTTATGACAAAGGGCGTACCGTCATCATAATTATCCAGTTCATTCCTATTACTTACAAAGGTATTCCAATTCATTACCCTCCTTGTAGTAAATGAGGACACATTACCAGTATGCAAGTCATATATTCTACCATATTCATTGGCAACCCCATTTCCACTTAGATCCTGGGGGTCAGGCACAGCTAATCCGGCAGCATCATTGAAATTAAATCTATCATTGAAAATTCCCTTTGGAACTTTATAAGTGGTCGTATAATTACCTATAATAGAAAACCAAGGAAGATCATATCTTATAAGTCTATTTGCATAGCTAATATCACGGAAATTAACATGAAAGTTATTAATACCTCGTGTTAGTTGAGCTGGATTTATAATACCTCTGTAATTATACATTCTGGTGGTGGTGCCTGGTCTGTAATTGAGGAAGATGAATTGATTGGGATTAGCAAGGTAACTATTACCATTAATCACGGTGTTGGCACCATAGGATGATAAATTATTAGGAGAATTTGATCCAATCAGGAAATATGCTCCCGTTATAATAGCATCCTGTGGAATGGAAAAGGGAATGTTTTGTGCAGAGCTTCCACCTCCCCAGTAAGGAGATCGGTATAAAAAACTACCTCCAGTGCCTCCAGCATTTGAACTCCATGGAGCAAAATTAGTAAGCCAATTGTGGAAATTCCATAAGGTGGTGGTTACATTAGCCTGTTGATCCTCAAATTCAGCTTTCTCCAGTTTATACCAGGCTCTGCCCATCCAACCTTCCTGGGGAGCAGAAACCACTTCCACCCGGGAAGTAACATCATTAGCCACTAAAAGTCCCCGGTTATCTTCAACTGCAGGGTTAGCACCTAAAGTTAATTTATATCCAGTATTAGAAGGAATAAGATAATCTAAAGACTCTCTTAATAATTGGTCGCCTTTGGCAGTTTCACCCTGAGCATAATAAGTAGAAGCAGTAGTCAAAGTACCATCCAGCTGCATAACCCGCAGTGCATCGGCTGCAATAGCATCCAGACTCTGCTGGTCCTGACCGGCAAACCCAGGTACCATGTAATATGATATGAAGGCTGCACTAAAGACCATGAATATGGCCAGGGCCAGAACAGCATCGGTGGTAAATATTAATCCTTTATCATCCATTGTAATCACTTAACCCATACATACATCACGAATCTTCCCAGTATTGGCCTGGCATTTTCCAGGGTAATCTGATCTTCTGGTGTTCCTTTTGGAACCCGAACCACATAAGCATCAAAATATTCACCTGGTTTACTGGCCACCTGCTGAAGCACTACACTATTATCCCGAAGTTCGGTCTGATTTTGTAAGATGTTACTGGGAATTATTCTCCGTACAAAGGGAACATTATTTTGAAATTGGTTCTGGGGAACAACTGTTTGCCCATTAATCACTACCCGGGCTGATGTTATTCCATAATTATAAACCAGCACATAATAGTTAAATTGATTGTTGTATGCTATATTGGTTTGAAAGGGGTTAGGAGGAGATGTAAAATCCCGGGGAGATCCAGTATTTCTTACCCCAGTTCCTTCTGATACCACTTCGAATTTGGCCAGCTGCACCAGTCTTTCCACCCGGGCAATATTTTGAGCAGAATTATTATAAGTACCTAAACTGTAATAATTAGAATTATTTCTCACCGTGGTGATATTGATAAAATACCCATACTCGGGTCCAATCAACTCCCCCAGATTAGTTGAATTTAAACCACCCAGCTTGGCCGGGGATATATCGTTTTCAATAGGGGCCTGGGCACTGTCACTGAATTTGGCAATACCCACTACACTTGGATTTCCTGTTTGTTCCCAGTTATGGGGTGTTCCTGATGTTTCCAGAAGGGCACTTGCGGCATCAGTGGCAACCCTTTGCAGAGAACTTTGATAAACCCCTTCCTGGGTTAAATAAAACATAGCATCCATATCAGCAGTAGCCATTCCTAATAAAATGGTTAAGGGTATCAGGGCCAGTAGTAGATCCAGAGAAAAAACATATCCTTCTGAATCATCTTTTATTTTTCTCAATTTCTTCCCCCATATCAAACTATTTCTTTAGCATTGTTTACATCTTTATTTAGCAATATTTATATAACTTTCGCCCTAATAAATAGATATATATTATGAAACAATTTAAGGAAATATTTTAATGATTAAAATGGATAAAAAAGGTCAACTATCGGCAGAATTCATATTATTAGTGGGCTTTATACTGGTAATAGTTTTGATATTTGCTTCAATTGCTGGTGATCAAAGTGAAGTGAATTCGGTAGTTGCTTCTGCAAAGCAAGGTGCTTCTGAGGCGGTATCTGAGAGGGTTTTTGTTAATAATACTGCCACCCCGGTAAGGGTAACCACGGTAACAGTTACTGGTAATGAGAATAAAACCATACAGATTCGTTTATCTAAAACTATCAGTCCAGAATTTAAAAATGCTGTATTAAATAGTTCTTTGAATGCCGTGGATGATTTAGGTTTCAACCGTACTGGTAATGTCATAACCAGCAATCGTTATCAATACACCATAACTATAGTTCCTTAATTATTTTTTTTATGGATTTGATATAAAATAGCCATTTAATGTATTAAATAAAATAAATCTTTTTTATTTTAAAAATAAGTAATCAGGATGATGGATGGAGTTTATCCAGTATACTCACCGGCTTATTGCCATTCATACTCAGTAATCCACCCTCCAGCTGGAGTTTTACCCACTCATTTTCTGCCACAGAAAGGTTATTATTTTCCACAATGTAGATATCTGGTTTTACATTGGATCGTATATCATAATCCACCCGGACATAGGCCGTTTTTTTACCTGGTTCAATTACCTGGCCATAAGTATAGTTACGGTGATAGCGGATACGGAAGACCAAAAATACTACTGCCACACAGATTACTGCAAAGAGTAAAACTGAGAGTGATGGTAAAAACTGGAAGGGAAAAGCGGTGGCCAGAGCAGGGTTGTCACCCACCAGTACCAGGATAATTCCTACCCCCAGGTACATTAAAAAGAAATCCCGGTAAGCATTGAAATCCTCTGAATACATTAGTTTAACCTTTTTAAATAAGAGGTATAAGGTTAATGCTACAATGGCGGCTCCCACCAGGATGAATAATATCCCGGAAAAGAAGTTGAAGATATAGAGTATGGATACCACTATAAATGAACCGGATATTATCTGGAGTTTAAGTATAGTCTGTTCTTTTTCCTGGGAACTGAATTTATCCAGGGCGGGAAATGTAATTTCATTAGAAGGAGAATCCGAAACAGGTGAATTATTAATATTTTCACTTGAATTTGAGTTTTTTGAATCTTCTTTAATTGAATCACGGTTAATCTGATTATTGATTTGTGATTTCATTTTAGATAAATCAATACCGGATATTTTTTCTTCTATCCCGGATTCCCTGCGGATATTGGAAATATTCTCCTTAACTTCCTCTGTATCAATACCTCTTAATTTTTGGGGAATATGAGTAATTCCAATAACACCTGCTCCAATTAATGAAAAAAGTTTGAATAATAAGTCGCCAAATTTGTTAAAAATATCCATTATTACACATCCGAATAATAATTTTTTAAATATTATTAATATTCTAATGATTAATATAATTTGTTATTATAATAAATATATAGAAGTTATCTTTTTAAATTTGAGTTAAAGCCACATCCAGAAAATTTCTTCCAATAACCCAGTTTACGGTTACCCGATACCATCCCTTGCTTACTGCAGTGGTGGCATTATTTAAACGATAATTTACAGTGGAATTAACAAATTTAGTCCCTTCAGAATAAGTTATATTCATGCCCACTATATTATTGGCAGTATTGAGATTAGTACCCTGGGGGATATAGATATCCATGGTCCTTCTGGAACCTGGTCCATTGGAGTAAACTATATCTGCTGCACTGGAAATACTCTCCACCGCAGTTTTTGCATCAGAAACCATGGATACATCCATACTAGCATCAATAGAATTTCCAATTAAGGGAATGGTCACCGTTCCTAAAATAATTAAAATAATCAAAACAAGCAGTAAATACTCCACTGAAAGCTGTCCTCTCTTGTCCATTCTTATCATGAAATTCCCCTAATTTCTATTTTATAAATATAATTATATCCCCTCTAATATAAATATTGATGCATGTACATCACCATTTAAACTAGGTAAAACTCTGTATAAGTCTAAGAACTATAAAGGCCAGGTCCCCCAGAATCAGGGATATTAAAAGACCGATTAAAATGGCCGGTGCAAAGGGTACTCCTCTTTTAACCCGGAAACTATCTTCAATTTTTCCTTCATCCTTAAGATTTTTTAAAATCTGCAGATTTTCCATGGTAAGGCCAGCTGCCAGGGTACCTATAATCAATTTACCCTTAGGCATACTCATCCCGGTTAAATCACCTTTTTTGGCTGAAGATTTAATTTTACTAAAAACCCCCTCCTCATCAAAATAGTATTCACCTTCCCTTTCATATAAACTATATGCAGAGATCATACCTTCCTTTAAATCCTTTATTTTTAAATCATCCTGGAGAGCTTCCTTATTAACCGAGGTTAATAACTTCTTGATTATACCAATAAGGGTGAGTACTAAAAATAAAATAATTATTCCAGTGAGGGTTAGTTCCCAGTTATCATATAAAGCATATGCCATGGTTAAAATGATAACCGTGGCCTTAATATAATCTGGTAGTTTAGATATCACCAGAACCAGGACCAGGATAATAATAAGTGAAAGTAGAATAAACTGGAAAGGTATAAAAGGTAAAAGCAAGAGGGATAGGGTGGCAGCAGAGGTAATTATCAGGGTGCGGAGCAGGGTTGCTTTATAATCCTTTAACGGTGAAATCAGTTCCTGGAGTACCTGTGGTTTTTCCCGGTAACCTATATAAAACACAAATAGGAGTAAAAAAGGCAGGGTGGATAGTATACTATTTACAATCACAGTTAACGGGAAGGGGTAAGTTGCCACAAGAGGTAGATTAAATCCAAACATAGTATAATTTACAATAAAAGGTTGGAATGGTAGAAGAGCAGCTAAAGCCGTGAATAATTTAACATCTCCTCCTGCCCAGGCACCTAATCTCCAGAAAAGGTATCCTAAACCAAAGATAAATGCAGTGAAAATCACACCATAAATTATGAAAATATAAAAACCAGTTAAAATGGAAAATATTCCGTTAAGGAGAAGTCCCAATCCAATTAAGGGGAAAGTGAGTTTGTTGGAAATCACTCCTTCCTTTATATCAGAGTAAGATGCATAAAGGCAGGCTAAAATAGCAATTATGGTACATAATAGAGGAATATTGTAGATCATTAATATCACATTTTATAATTATATTTATCATAAAAATTGCAGGGAAAAACCCCCTGCCTGAAATGATGAATTATTTTTTCTTATGGTCCAGGGTGGCCTGCATAAAGGATACAAATAGGGGGTGGGCCCGGTTGGGACGTGATTTAAATTCAGGATGGAACTGGCAGCCTAAAAACCAGGGGTGGTCTTTTAGTTCTATTATCTCCACTAAAAAGTCATCCGGAGAAGTACCTGAAATAATAAGTCCCTCTTCTTTTAACTGGTCCCTGAATTCATTATTAAGTTCAAAGCGGTGCCGGTGCCTTTCCTGGACCATGTCCTGCTGGTAAGCCTGGTGGGCCAGGGTACCATTTGCCAGTTTGCAGTCATAGGATCCCAGGCGCATGGTGCCCCCCATGTGCTTGATTTTTTTCTGTTCTTCCATCATATCAATTACCGGGAAGGGTGAATCTTCCAGAAATTCCGTACTGTGAGCTTCTTCTAGACCCTGCATCCGGGCAAACTCTATAACCATACACTGCATACCCAGACAAATACCAAAAAGAGGTAATTGATTTTCCAGGCAATATCCTACGGCTTCCAGCTTTCCAGAAATTCCCCTTTCTCCAAAGCCTCCCGGTATGAGAATGGAGTCAAGTTCATTAAGTTTTGCTAAGTCAATTGTTTCTTCAGCACTAATCCAGTGAATGTCAACTTTAGCCCCTATGTGGGCTGCAGCGTGTTTAAGGGATTCACGTATGGAAATATAGGAGTCTTCTAATTCGATGTATTTTCCCACTATTCCTACCTTTAATACTGGTTCTTCTTTTTGCAGGGATTTAACAATATCTCTCCACTGAGAAAGATCATGGCTATCTTCTCCCACCCCTAACTTAATTCTTTCAATAACGTATTTACCCACATTTTCCCGATCCATTACCAGAGGTACCTCATAGATAGAGGGTACATCCGGAGCATTGATAACTGCTGTGGGTTCCACATCACAAAAATGAGCTATCTTCCTTTTTAAGGGATTATCTATTGGTTTTTCACTCCGGCAAATAATCATGTCCGGGTTAATACCTGTGCTGCGTAGTTCCTTGGTGGAATGCTGGGTGGGCTTGGTTTTAAATTCTCCTGCAGCTTTTAAGTAGGGAACATAGGTTACATGGACAAACATGACATTGTCATGACCTTCTTCATTACGCAGTTGCCTTAGTGCTTCTAAAAAGGGTTGGCTTTCAATATCACCTACGGTACCTCCCACTTCTACTAACACCACATCGGCCTGGCTCTGGGTGTCGATTTTACGAATCATTTGTTTGATTTCATCGGTGATATGCGGTATAATCTGCACACAGGATCCCAGATAAGAACCCTTTCTCTCCTTATTTATCACAGAATGGTATACCTTTCCAGTGGTTATATTGGATTCTCCGGAAAGATTAACATCCAGGAATCGTTCGTAGTGTCCTAAATCCAGATCAGTTTCCATTCCATCATCAGTCACAAATACTTCTCCGTGTTGATAAGGATTAAGAGTCCCTGAATCCCAATTTAAATAAGGATCAATTTTAATTGCCGTTACTTCCAATCCATAAGATCTTAAAATTCTCCCAATAGATGCAGCAGTAATTCCTTTTCCAATTGAACTTACCACACCACCGGTTACCACGATATATTTAGCCAGATGAATCAACTCCTCACTTTACCATTAGAAAAATATTGTTATACTTGAATAAAAATTATGAAAATAGTTATGAGTATTAATTTTTTAGTTATATTATCAACCCTTTAGTTACAGGAAAAAAGGATTTAATAAAATATTTAAGAATTTTAGAGTAATTAAGTTTTTTTATAATCTGCTCCTTACAAAGACATCAGTTTATGGATTAACTGATAGGCATAATCCAGTTGTAGAGACCCGGATTTAGCTGAAAACTCATCATATTTAGATACCCCATCCCCCTTATTCAAAGAAGAATAAATAGCACAGGGAATTGGATCCATGGTATGGGTTTTAATGGGAATAGGGGTGGCGTGATCAGGTAAAAGAGCCAGGGCAAAGTCCTCATAAGAAGGTAGATTATCCAGTAAAGGCCCTAAGATTTTAGCATCTATTTGTTCTATGGCCTTTATTTTTTCGGTGATATCACCAGCATGTCCTGCTTCATCAGGAGCTTCCACATGTATAAAAAGCAGGTCATGATCTTTTAAAGCTTCCACTCCATATTCACCCTTAGCCTTATAATCGGTGTCAAAGTATCCTGTGGCCCCTGGTACATTAATATTATTCAATCCCAGATAAACTCCCAGTCCTTTAATTAAATCCACTCCAGTTATGGTAGAGCCTTTAAGCCCATATTTATCCTTAAATGATTCCATATGTGGTTTTCCACCCTGACCCCATAACCAGATCATGTTGGCTGGTTTTTTACCCTGTTTAATACGTTCCTCATTAACAGGATGGTTCTCTAGAACCTTTTTAGAATCCAGAATTAAATTATTTAATGTATGGGCCTGGGGATTATCCTCAGGAATCAAATAATCCTTAATAGGGCTACCTACAATATCATGGGGAGGAGTGGTTTTAAAAGAGCCAGAAATGTTTTCATCATATAAAAATAAATGACGGTAACTGATACCTGCATGAAACTTTCCTGTATTTAATTCTTTATTTAAGGTTTTAATCAGGATTTCTGCTTCTAAGCTGGATATGTGCCCGGCATTAAAATCTTCCAGAATCCCTTTATTTTCCGTAATTAAGTTACATCTAAAGGCAATTTTATTACCAATATCCACCCCCATACTGGCAGCTTCCAGTGGTCCCCGACCAGTATAATATTTTTGGGGATTATAACCCATGATAGAAAGGTTGGCCACATCTGATCCTGGTGGCATACCCTGTGGTATGGTTTTAATCAGCCCATTTATTCCCTGGTGGGCTACTTCATCCATATGGGGTTTGTAGGATACCTGTAAAGGGGTTTGATTATTAAGTTCTTGTAGAGGGTAATCCGCCATTCCATCCCCAATTAAAACTACGTACTTCATTTAAATCTCCATTAATATATCTATATAACTTATATTCTTCTAATTAAAACAAGATTAAAAAAGTTCCCAGAAAAAAAATATCTATCATTTAACTAAGTTTTTTTCCAGATATTAACCAGGTCACTTAAAATAGCAGAAGCAGTTTCCACTGATCCTGCTCCCAGGCCCACCACCGTGACTTCATCAGCCAGATCTGTTTTCAAGGTAGCCATATTCAGGGTGCCGTCCACCGCATAGGGTGAGTCCTCTTTAACCAATCGCGGGGATACCGAAAGAGAATAAGGAGATACTTCTGCAATTAATTTGATTAAATAACCATCTTTTTTAGCCAAAGCTATGGCTTCAGAGGTTATGTGAGAAATACCCTCCACCTTCACATCTTCCAGAGTGAAATCCGTTCCTAAAATAGAATTAGCAAGTATAACAGTCTTACAAGCAGCATCAGTTCCTTCCACATCTTGAGTAGGGTCTGTTTCGGCAATTCCCAGGGCTTGTGCTTCCTGTAAGGTATGTTCATAGGAAGAACCCTCCCGGGTCATACGGGAGAGTATGAAGTTGGTGGTTCCATTTAAAATACCCAGAATAGATTCAATCTCACAGCCAGGTAAGGTGTCATGGGCAAAGTTAATTATGGGCATTGCCCCTCCTACTGATGCTTCATATTTAAATTGAACATTATTTTCCCGGGCCAAGCTCATGAGTTCCTTATAAAATAATGCCAGGGGTCCTTTATTAGAAGTAACCACATGCTTTCTATCTTCTAGAGCTTTTATTATTAAGGATTTAGCTGGCTCGGCATCTTCGATATTGGTAGGAGTTACCTCCAGGAGTACATCGTAGTCCACCATATCCATGGTTTTGGAATTTTTCAAGTCAGGGATTCCAAATTCAGGGTATTTGCAAACCTTTCCAGTCAGGGCTTTAGTTTCTAATAGTAAATCCACATCCAGACCTTCGGAGGATATTGCTGAACCAGAAGTATCAGTTACAGCCACTAACTTCAAGTCCAGGCCATATTTATCATTTAAATAATCATTTTTCATGGATATGACCCGGGCTACTCCCTGGCCAACTGCTCCAAATCCCATTAAACATATACGCATAAAAAATCACACCTGATAAAAAAATTATATTTGTTCAAAAAAAACCTGACTCCAATAACCGATAATAATATTTCTAAATTAAACCTCGTTAATAACCTTGAAATCTTTAATATCTGCTATTTCCTCTATTTTATCTATGAATATGTCCCGGTTTCCATATTCAGCTTCTACCACAATTTTAGCAGAGGAATCCTGATTATTTTCCGATAATTTTAATTCCAGATCTGCCACCCGTACTCCTTCTAAGGAGTTTATATTATCCATGGTGTCCTTAACATCTCGATCCACAATATTTCCAATTAAGAGGGTGGTTATTTTTTCTTTTAAAACTATACCATCCACGGCCATTACCTGGATGTTAAGTTCTTCTAATTTCTTTAAGACCACATCCAGAGTATTTTGATCCCCTTCAATAGTTATTTGAACTGGAACCATCCCTTTATCTGTTTTTATATCTCTCTGGTGAATAACAGTTACAATATTCGCACCTAAAGTTCCAATAGGGTCCAGGACTCCCACCAGCTGCCCGGGGACATCCTGCAGTTCCAGCACCAAATTTGTTCGCATCATATCTCCTCATAAATATTAAATAAAAATAGAATTATTTAACCCATTTACTCTTCTCAGCAATGATATTTCCGGCTTCATCCACCTTAGCATTGCGCAGTATTTTTTCAGGATTTTTTTCATAGGCAATATCCTGCCGGGTGAGGTTAAGGTTGTCCACAATGTAGTGGGTTTCTTCCAGTTCAGGTATATTCTCCAGTGTACGGGAAAATTCTTCCAGGATCTTTTCTGCTTCTTTTTCGATTTTCATGTTTTCCCTCCCAAATATATATGGATAAGATGTATTTTTAAAATCCATTAATCAATAATAAACATGCTTCTTTACTTTACTATGGGATATTATAATTAATAAACCCCTATAATTCTAAATAATCATTATATATTTTTTTTAATTAAAAAAACATTAGGATCATGATATTAATCTTGATTTTTCCTCATTTTAAATTTATGCCCTGATTTAAAAGATCCCTGGTTTAAATATGTATTTTTTTTAAATCCAGCCTAACACAAACACAACAAATCCACTAAAAACCCCTTAACATAACCCCAACCAACACCACTAAAAACCCCTCAACATAACCCCAACCAACACCACTAAAAACCCCTTAAATCTTTCAAAAAGGATTCTTCATCAAAATTTTTAAGTACTTTTTTAATAAGTATCTTATGAATCCCTGATCCATATTGAGCTGCTTTTTTGGGGCGTAAAGCAATAAAGTCCGGCATCCCACAATCCTGGGCTACCTCCCTGAGGATGTGCTTTCTTAAAGGATCATTTTCATCCTGGATTTTATAGTCCACAGGTGTATCCAGGGCCACTTTTATAACTTCCCTATCCAGATAGGGAACCCTAAGCTCCACACCATGGGCCATGGTAACTGCATCATCCCTTTGCAGGTTAACCTTATATATGTTCTCTATATCATGCTTTAAAACTTCCTGAACATAATCTTTCCCTGAGGCATAGTTCTTCAAATAACGATGGTAACCCCCCAGGAGTTCATCCGCACCCTGACCAGTTAATACCACTTTAAGGCCATCAACAGATGCTAAAGAAGATGCCAAATATAAAGGCATGCCTACTCCTATTTTCATTACATTAAATTCTTCTATGGCATTTATGACCGGTTCTAAAGTGGATTTAACCACATCTTCATCCACCACATAGGTCTTTAGTTCCAAATCCAGAAATTCAGCTGCCTGGCAGGCATAATCCATGTCCGGTGAATTTTCGGTTCCCACCGTATACAGTGTAGTTTCCACCCTCAATTTTTTTAATATTAGTGCCAGGAGGGTGCTATCCACCCCACCAGAAAAAACCAGTCCCGCCTTTTCAAGGCCTCTGGTTCTTTTTTCCACTGCATTTATCAGGGATTTTAAAAGCTCTTTTTTTAAGATTTCTTTACTGGGAGGCTGATTTAAAGCAATTAGATTGTCCTTAAATGGTTTTTGTAGTTGAAATATTTTTTTATTAGAGATTACATGTCCGGGTAAAAGTGCATGCACTTCTTTTATTCCTATTTTCCATAGGGCTTTACGTTCTGAGGCAAAAGCCCAATATTTAGATGGTATTTCTCCATAGTAGAGTGGTTTTACCCCTACCGGATCCCGGGCCACTACCAGTTCATCTCCCTTTATTAGGGCAAATGCATAATCCCCATCTAATTCATCCATGGTTCTTTTAAGTGATAAGACCAGATCATCTTCCTGGAATTTCTGGACGAGTTTTAATATCACTTCACAGTCTGAATCGGTTTTAAGTTCCAGATTAAAACGTGACTCCACTTCTTGATAATTGTAGATTTCACCATTACACACAAGTACCATGTCTTTATCCACCAGGGGCTGAGTTGATTCATGACCCACGATGGATAAGAGGTGGTGACCCACACCGCGATTTGCTCCCGGGATATTGATTTGACATATGTCCCCTTTTAGGAGGTTCCCCTCAATCCAGTATCCAGAATCATCTATTCCACGATGTTTTAAGGTATCCAGCATCCTTTTAAGAGGGATGGATATATCCTGACCGGTGATTCCTGCTATAGCACACATTTTATCCTTTTTTTTAATCTTAAAAAATAGATTGAAAAAGTAGAGGTAATAAATCAAAAAATAAGTTATAAAATTAATTTAATTTTTCAAAGTAAGTATTCAACTACATTTTGCATCAGATCCCAAACAAGCAGTGCAGTCTGCAGGTATTTTATCTTTTTCTTTATGGATCTGGCATAGAACATCCTCGGTTTTAATCATCTTACATATTTTGCAGGTCCGGGGAATGATATCCTGTTGGGTGGCTGTTTCTTCCTTTAAGTCATGGGCAAATTCTTTAATCATGGCCATGATATGGTCATTGAATTTAATACCATGACCTCGCTTATCACTAATATACTGAGAAACAGCAGGCTGAGTAATATCCAGTAATTTAGAAATTTCTTTCTGTTTCATGCCCAGTTTAAGTAACTCTTTAGCAAGTTCAGATCTTATGGTGGGAATGACATACCATACCACCATTTCACAGGGGGGTTTCACATTTATCACTTTAATTTTTAATGTAATTTTTTATAATTTATTTAATTACTTAAATACCTTCACCTTCAGAAAATATTTCCCCAGTTTCTGATTGGCGGGTTAAAATAATCCTACAGGTTCTTTGAATAACCTCGGTGGATGTTGATCTACCTTCCTTAAGTTCTAAAGCAAATTTTTTGATCAAATCCATGGTCTGGTCATTGAATTTAATACCATGACCTCGCTTATCACTAATATACTGAGAAACAGCAGGCTGAGTAATGTTAAGTATCTTGGAAATCTCTTTCTGTTTCATGCCCAGTTTAAGTAACTCTTTAGCAAGTTCAGATCTGATTCCCGGTATGAGATTTACCTGTGAGGTTTCAAATGTTATATCCAATTTTATCACATATTAAATTTTATTATATAACACTTGTAATTAATGTCATATAATAAAATTGTGTTGAGTGTTTATATATATAGTTATATGCCTCCCCCTTCTGAAAATATTTCTTCCAGATTAGTTTTTTTGCTGATAAATTTATTGTCCTTCATTATTTCAGAACTTATTCCCAATTTCTGTATGTTATTTTCCATCTCTTCTTGTCGTTTTAAAATGAAATCAATAACTTCTGCCACAGGATCCGGAAGGGTTCCATGTTCCAGGTCAATAGCACATTTTCGCATTTCCTGAACCACTTTTCCTGGGATACCTACACATGTAGCACCATCTGGAATTGAATTCAAAACAACAGATCCTGCTCCTACTTTAGAACAGCTCCCAATGGTAATGTTTCCAATAATCTTTGCACCTGAACCAATTACCACTCCGTCCTTTATGGTAGGATGTCTTTTTTTCCTCTCTAAGCTGGTGCCTCCCAGTACCACACCCTGATAAATTAAGACGTCACTGCCTACTTCTGCAGTTTCACCAATAACCACACCCATACCGTGATCAATAAATATTCGGCGGCCCAGGGTGGCTCCGGGATGAATTTCTATACCAGTTAAAAAACGGGATATGGCGGAGGTAAATCTTCCTAAAAATAATAATTTATGGTTCCAGAACCACTGAGATAGTCTATGGAACCATATTGCCCATAATCCCGGATAACAGAAAAATATTTCCAGGGTGCTCCTGGCAGCAGGATCCCTCATACGAACCATATTCATATCCTCTCTTATCCGGTCAAACATTTTACCACCTAATTAATATTTTTATATTCTAATGAGGGAACATGGCCTGGTCATAGGATTTGTATAGTTCATCAAATACCCATTCAGTACTCAGGTAACGTTCTCCAGTATCAGGAAGTACAGCTACGATTAATTTGCCTTCATTTTCTTCCCTTTTAGCCAGTTCTAGAGCGGCCCATGTAGCGGCACCACAGGATATTCCTCCGAATATTCCTTCTTTTCGAGCTAATTTTAACATAGTTGCAGCTGCATCTTCATCTTTTACTGTTATGATTTCATCTATTAAATCTGTTCTTAAAATATCAGGTACGAATCCAGCCCCAATACCCTGAATTTTATGAGGTCCTTTTTCACCTTTAGATAAGACTGGAGAAGCTTTTGGTTCTACTGCTACCGCTTTAAATCCTGGTTTTCTATCTTTAAATACTTCTGCTATGCCAGTTATAGTTCCTCCGGTACCTACACCGGCTACGATCATGTCTGCTTTTCCTTCTGTATCTCTCCAGATTTCCTCGGCAGTGGTTTCTCTATGGATTTTGGGGTTGGCTGGATTTTTGAATTGTTGAGGCATGACTGCGTTGGGTATTTCCTGAGCTAGTTGCTCAGCTTTAGCAATTGCACCACCCATACCTTCTGCTCCGGGAGTTAAAACTATTTCTGCTCCAAAAACTGCCAGAAGTTTTCTTCGCTCTAGGGACATGGTATCAGGCATGGTTAATATCAATCTATATCCTTTGGCTGCAGCAACGAAGCCTAAGGCTATACCAGTGTTCCCACTGGTTGGTTCAATCAGGACGGAATCCTCTTTAATCAGTCCTTGTTCTTCACCGTACTCTACCATTGCCACTCCAATTCTGTCTTTTACACTGCTAACAGGATTAAAAGCTTCTATTTTAACTACTACATCGGCTTTTAGTCCTTTAGTAATATTATTCAACCTAACCAAAGGAGTATTTCCAATGGTTTCGGTTATGTCATTTGCAATTCCTCTTTTAAGTTGGGGTAATTTAACCATTTGATTCACCATTTTTTCTATAAAAACCACTATATAACCATTGTTATATAACAATTGTTATAATTTATCTCATATTCACTTATAAAGTTTTCTATTCTTTAAAGCAAAATATCTGCTTAAATAATAATTTAGAATTAATATTATTTGTTTTTTGCTTTAATTTAATCTCTGCCACCTTAATACATATTCTTGCACCTGATCAAATACCGTGGTAACAGCAATTACCACCAGTGATACCACAATCATACCGGCTAAAACTGCACCGTAATTGGCAAATTGGCCTTGGGACTGGAGATACCATCCTAAACCAGAGCTGGAACCAATGATCTCCGCAACCATCAAGGTTATAAAGGATATTATCAGTCCTATTAGTGCTCCCTGGAATATTGATGGTGCAGCCCCAGGTAACAGTACCTTCCATAGGATGGTCCTATCTGATAATCCCAGTGTCCGGGCTGAATTAATCAAACGGTGGTCAATATTAAACACCCCTCCTACCACTCCCACCAAAATAGGCCAGAATGCTCCGATAAAAATAACAAATACCGAAGAAACAAAAAAGCTGGGTAGAAGAGCTATAGCATAGGGGATATAAACTGTGGGAGGAATAGGTCCCATAGCTTTAGCCGTAGGATATGCAACATTATATAATCTCTTTTTCCATCCTATGATTAAACCCAGAGGTATGGCAGTAACAATAGCCAGCAAATATCCAGTAATAAGTAAAAATAGTGAACTGAATATTCCGGTAATAATCACTTCATAATCCTGGGCATATACCGAGAACACTTTCTCCGAGGATGGTAAAAGGTTGGGGTCGATTATGGAAAACCAGCTTACTATTTCCCACACTGCCAGTATAAGTCCTACCAGCAAAAATATATCATTTACTTTATCATATTTAGTACTGCTTCTGAAAAGCTCTAGGGCAAATAATGCCAGGATTATAATTATTAATCCTGTAAATAATATTCTACCTTCTTCAAACTCCGCCCCAGATGGTTTAATCCAAGTAAAGGCTAAAAGAGCCAGAAAAATAAGAATTACGGCAATAGACTGTAAATTGAATTTAATTCTTAAACTTCCTGATCTACTTTCTTTTTTAAAAATCAAGCCAGATCCCTCATGTGTTTTTCCTGTTCAGATAGCGCATCCAGCATTTCTTCATTTAATATGGATAAAAGATCAGATCTTAGCCTAATATATTCCGCACACTTTACCAGATTACTCCTGCATCGGGGTCTTTCAAATTCAACATCAATTATATCCTTTATTTTCCCGGGGGAGGGAGTTAAAATCACGATCTTATCGGATAGTAATATGGCTTCGTCCACATCATGAGTAACATACAAAGTTGTCTCCCGGGAATGGCCTCTGCTCCACAGATAAAGCAATAAATCTTGCATATGAATACGGTTTAGTGCATCCAGAGCACCAAATGGTTCATCCATTAAAAATATTTTAGGATCTGTGGCGAACATGCGAGCAATAGCTAATCTTTGGCGCATGCCTCCGGATAAGGTATTTGGAAATTTATCCGAAAAATTGGATAGTCCTACTATATCAAGGTATTTTTTAGCCTTGGCAGACATTTCTCCTTTACTGGAATTTTCATTAGTATGTTCAATGGCAAAATATAGATTTTCATAAGAAGTCATCCAGGGAAATAAAGAATAGTCCTGAAAAACAATACCTAAATCCGGACCTGGCCCCTGGACTTTTTTACCTCCTACCCGGACTTCACCCTGACTAGGTTTTTTAAGTCCAGCTATAATATCTATGAGAGTGCTTTTTCCACATCCACTAGGCCCGATAATAGACACAAATTCACCATCTTGCAGATGCAGATTAATATTTTCCAGGACGAAAAAACTTCGGTCATCTACTTCGTAATGCATGGAAACATTTTCAATCTCTATTTTAGTCATTTTTATCACTTAAAAGAAAATAAAGGGGATATTCCCCTTATTTATTCATTCAATTTGGCGTATTGTTCTAAGAGTTGTTGGTATATCTGATTATTCGGATTTTCCTGGGCTAATTGATCCAAGGCGTCCTTATAAATGGTGGTATCGATTGAATTTTCCAGAGCAGTTGGATCCTTAATCTCATCATATCCTAAAATTTCCAATAGCTCCCAGTATTCCAAAGTACCTTTTTTATTAGGGTCCGGTGACAATGACAAGTTTTCATCATATAGAGCTTGTTTTAAAGCTTCAGGATCCATTTTTACATATTTTCCCACGGCTTGTACACTACCATCTGGGTTATTCTGGTAATAATCATAGGCTTTTATTAAGGCCCTTTCAAATCTTACCCATTTATCCCGATCCTCTTCCACCTTACTAGAGGTGGTAACTATTCTGCAGCAGGGGTGATCTGGTTCATACTCATTGGAAGACTTTACAATATATAATCCCTGTTCTTCAGCAGTAAACTGAAATGGAGGCCATACTAATCCAATTGGTGCTTTACCACTTTTAACTGCCTGAACAACATCTGCAGCAGTTTTAAATTCTACAAAATTTATTTTTTCAAGATCAACTCCGTCTTTTTTAAGGGCACCCTTAATGACCACATCGGGAGTGGACATCTTAACTGTTGCCACAGTTTTACCTTCATATTCCTTAGGGTTATTTCTCAATTCTTCAGCTAGTTCAGGACTATTAGCAATAGATGCGGAACCTCCTCCCATTGCTCCTCCAATAATATACAGATCCTTACCATTATTGATGAAACTCAATGGCTCTCCTACTCCCCCTGCTTCAACATCCAGTTTATCAGCTAAAAGTGCATTTATTTCATCAGGACCTGTTTGAAATTCATTTAGTTCAACTTGCAGCCCTTCTTCTTCAAAAAATCCTTGTTCATAGGCGATGAAATAAAGAGCATGACCAGTGGAAGGTAAATAACCCACTCTTAGAGTATCATCAGCACTGGAAGTACCTGTATTCAATATTATACCAATACTAAGGCCAATTATCAGAATTAATCCAATAAATAACCCTATTTTTTTATTTACCATGGAAATTATCCTCTTTTTAAGTTTATATTTTATTTTCTGTAATTAATTAATTGAATAATGATTCATATAGATTAAATATTTATTTAGATTTTTATAATACGTTTTTTTAATTATTACACATTTATTAATCCTCCTTTTTTATTTTAAATACGTGATTGCCAATCATTTGTAATCATAACAGCTTTTAAGTTATATCAATGCCCATTTAAACAAGTTTAAATTATAACAGCTGTTAAGTGAGGTATTGTTATTTTCCCATTCGTTTATTACATTTAAAAAAATTAAATTTAATTTAAAATCACTTACAGCAATCATCGGATGTATTGTTATGATCTAATAATTCATCCTTTTTCACTGATTGATTTTCAGGTACTATACAACATTCATTGGAAGTGTTTATAGATAAAGAATCATTACAGCACTCATTCAAGTTTTCAAGACTACCACTCTCGGAATAAGATATCACCGCGCCAATAGAGATTAATACTATTAATGCTGCAACGAAAAATCCGATTTTTTTATTTAACATTTTATCCCATCAAATTTTTTAATACTATTTATACACCGCTTCCATCATCCTGAATACCTTGCGAAGAGGTCTTCTGGTGGAGCAAAATCCTGCTTACCCAGGTGGATCCCCAGTTATTTAAGTCATCTGCATCAAAGGGTTTTGGTATAAATTTTTTTTGATTATTGATAACTTTTCGCGCCAATTCACGATAAACTTCCGCCTGTTCAGAATCAGGATCACCCTCTATGGTGGTTTTTCCTTCTAGTTCACATTTGGTTACAGTAGGTGAACGTGGAACATATTGGATAACTTCCGAGTCTGTTTTATGAGAAAAATCTTCAATCATTTCTTTTTCTGCCAGACTTTTTATCGAGTTTCCTATAATGCCCCCCAGGAGGCCACCACCACTTCCAGAATATTTCAATATTCCCTTAAAAAGATTGTTTACAGCATATATAGCCATATAATCAGATGAAGTCACGGTATATATCTGTTCTGCCAGACCCTGACGAATAGGAATAGCAAATCCACCACATACCACATCTCCCAGAACATCATAGATAACTATATCTGGATCATAATCATCGATAATGCCGTTATTATCTAAAAGTTCTATGGCGGCAATAATACCTCTTCCTGCACAACCCACCCCGGGTTCAGGGCCACCAGCTTCAACACAAAGTATACCATTGTAGCCTTCATGAATGACCTTTTCAAAATCATTGGATCCGCTTCTAAGGGTGTCCATAACTGTGGGTATAGGTTTACCTCCCCTTAATGAGTTAGTTGAATCATTCTTGGGATCACACCCCACTTGCATTACACTATACCCTATGTCTGATAAAGCCGCAGAAAGGTTAGAGGTGGTGGTGGACTTACCAATTCCTCCTTTTCCATAAATGGCGATTTGCTTTCTTTTACTCATTAACATTCCTCATATAATTACATAATCTAATTTTTATCCATTTTCTATAAAATTACAGTGGCCCAGCGAAAGTACTTATATAATCCTCTATTAGTCTTAATCCCCCATCATAACCCGCATAACTGTCTGTTAGAACTATACGATTATAGGAAGGGAAAGCCACGGTAACGTGAAGAGCTCCTAATTCAGGTGCCGAATTTGCTTCAATTGAACTGGCAAATAAAAACTGGAAGGGCCTATCTTTTAATTTTTCACGTGCAAGGTGAGAATCTACTTCAAAGACCACTTCTGGTTTAATTGTGGAGGTTAAATCTTCACTTAATGCCTTAATTATTTCTTCACGATATTCTTCTGGTGGATTATCAGTTAACTGAATAATGTCAGGCAGATAACCCATTTCATTAACCAGGAACTTGTTGATGGCAATAGCGGTATTACTATCTGCCACCACTGCAAAGTAAGAATGAGGGCGTACAATTAAAAGTGCGTCCCCTGAATACTCAATGAAACGATATGATCTTCTTTCCTCTTCTTTAATGAAATTCTCCACTTTATCTGGAGAAATATCTAATTTTTTCCCCACAGTTCTCAAAAAGTGGCTGGTCTGTTTAGGGCCCAGGGGTACACTGGGGAAAGTTATGGAGGGAATGCCAAATTTTTCTTCCAGTTTTTTGGCAGTACGATGACCATTCCAGGTGGAAAGAACGATATTATATTCAGCAGCAGGCAAGTTTTTTAACTTTTCAAATCCATTTGCCTCTGTGAAAATAATATTAGGTTTTAATCCAATGTTTTCTAAGAGTTTTTTAATAGTAAGCAGTTCACCTTTCCAGAAGATATGCTGATAAGGCACCACTCCCAAAATATTTACCACACCTTTTTTTGTGGGAAGGGGGGTTAAAATCTGATCAATTAAAGCTTCAAAGAAGAGCTCATAACCTTCATAGGAATTCCCATTGAATCCAGGGGCATTGATATGGAATATAGGAATATCATTCTGGTATTCCCTGATAACAGCATCCACATCATCTCCAATTAGGGCCGGTATACAGCCAGAGATAACCACAAACCCATCACCTTCATAGACCTCATTAGATGCATTGATTAATTTACGGAGTTTATCTTCCCCACCAAAAATCACGTGTTCTTCCACCAGTCCGGTGGTGGCAGTGCTGGTTCCCCCTACCGGTCCTCCTGCATTTTGTCCTCCTGCATATAACTGGCCAAAGAGTTGTCCCAGTCCACAACCTAATCCTGCATGGAGTAAGGGAACTAATCCATAAACCCCTAAAGCAGTTCCATACGCCCCTCCCAGAGCGCAGGAATATTTAGGTGCTTCTACATGATCTTTTCCTAATTCATGACTACTAAAATCTTCTTTGGGATTATTTTTGTTTTTTACCTCACCATTATCATTATAGCTCATTTTGATGACTCCGTATTAACATATTTTAGTGGATTGGGCTGATCATACCATGAATCTTTGTAACTATCAGCAGTTTTTTCTTTCATGGTACTTTCAAAGGCCTTATTTTCAAGGGATTGAAGAATGAATTCACCAAATGCAATAGCACCGGCATAGCCGCTTTGAGTACTCCATGGATCAGGGTCACCCCTCAGAGCATGTAATCTGGTAACTGATTTTTCACGTTTATAAGCTCCGCCCTGGAAGGGGCAGGTTAAGGTTATATCTGGATCTCTATTCCGGGTGATGTGTCCCTGTTCAGCTGCCTGGAAAGTGTTAACCAGAATATCAAAGTCTCCAGTTTCTTTAACTACATTTTCGATATCCTCCAGAATGAGATTATCAAAATCCTGGGTTAGAGCCGCTGAAGAACTAAGTCCTAGCTCGTCAAAGTAGGGTATCTGAGATAATAGTCTCCCCTGACCAAGGGACCCTAGCACTTCCAGTTTTTCTCCATTACCTTTGTAATTTAAGAGTTTTTTTCGTATTGCTTTTAATTTAGGAGCCCATACTTTATTTTCTTCTTTTATAAGGGCTTCAATGTCTTCTTCTTTTCCAGTGTGCTTACCAATCTGGCGCAACCACTCTTCCGTATTTTTGATACCCACCGGTGAAGGGTAAAGGAAATAAGGAACTCCAAATTCCTGTTCCAAACCCCGGGATAAGTAATCTGTATAAGTGGGACATAGTGGTGCGGTAACAGCTGCTTCTGATAGTTCTTCTAGCTGTTGTACTGATGCAAACTCAGGAATGAAATTTACTCTTCAGCCTACTTTTCCCAGTAATCTTTTAATTTCCAAACGGTCCTGCCAGGTGTAAGATAGCATACTGGCCACATTGACCAGGTCTTTTTGCTTTTTTTCTGGTTTTTTTACCAGGTATTTTAATACTCCATGCCAGAAAGCATCATATCCTGTTTGTACCAGCCTGGAACGGACTCCTTCACAGTGAACCGGTACGATTTTTGCCTTAACTTCCGGTTGTATTTCATTTACAGCCCCTTCAATGTCTTCTCCAATTACACCTGAAGTACAGGTAGTTAGAATGAAGATAGCTTTAGGATCATACCTTTTCTGTGCTTCTAGTACTGCATTTTTTAGTTTTTCGCTGGCACCATAAACCACGTCGCTTTGTTGCAGATTGGTGGTTATCCAGTTAAGTTCAAATTTTTCTGGTCGGCCCAGTTCAGGAGGCACAGATCGAAAAATCTCCCTGTATCCTAGAGAAGAAGAGGAGCAACCTAATGGCCCATGATATATAATAGCCGCATCTCTGATAGTGGATACCCTTACCGTTAAGTAAAAGTTTAATACACAACCTGAGGTTTGCTGCAGTTCCCTATCAAAACATTTAGTTTTTCCTGCTTTGGCATCTTCAATTAGCTGGGTGGCTTTTCCATAGTACACATTGGTACCATTTGCTCGCTGTTCCCGGTTAGGGCAGGTATTCTTATCCAGATCTATTTTATGGTCCGGATCATATTCTTTAGGTGGCATTCTTTTTCTCCATTTTAACTATAACAGCTGTTATAATATAAGATAACATGTGTTATCTTATGATTTAATATTCTCTAATTCTAAACGGTTTACTTAAAAAATCTCTTCACACCACTATGGCTGAGGATGTGATATTCAACTTATAACAATTGTTATATTTAAAGTTAACGGCTGTTATATTTGAACCCACTATTCTGGTAGTGATCAGATAAGATACTATATAACAATTGTTATATTTAAACTTAACGGGTGTTATATTTTAATTATAAAAAATTATTCAAACTTATCCAGGTTGAGACTAATCTCATTTAAAGCCTCTTCAATAAATCCCGGATACATGAGGGGAATCATATTAGCATCAATTACTCTTTGCGATGCACCGGGTCCAATCTGACTAACCACCACTACCCTGGAATCTTTAAGTAGGTCCACCGTATCAATTAACTCCTCTTCATCATGCTGCTGGTAACTCACACAGCTAGGAGCAGTATTTCGTACTTCCACAAATTCAAATTTACCTTCTGCTTCAATAT
>CAMYKT010000017.1 GCA_947259185.1 uncultured Methanobacteriaceae archaeon | reverse complement strand
AAAAAGAATTCATAATCAAATACAAAATAAAAGAAAAATAAATAATAATTTAAACACCTAAAAAAAAAATTTGATTGATAATGGAAAATTTTTATAGCAATATTTATGAGACAGCCTCAAATATTTATAAAAAAAGTCTGTATGAAAAAATAAACCTCATAAATAAATGCCTGAAAGCTATTTTTGGATTAAATTAACTAAGGAGAAAAAACATGATTAATTTCCCTAAAAATATACTAAATCTAGGATTCAATATCTACTGAACGTGGATTCCTACCCATTTCAAGTATGAATTTATTTACACGTTCTATCATGTCTATATAATTTTGTTTTTCTATTTTACATCCATCAACAATGGCAAATTTAGGCATTTCACCATTTATTTTTTTAAATTCTATTATACCATCTACCATTTCTCTATATTGGTTTAGGCTCAATCGATCCATTAATATCAACCTTCAGTTTTTTTTACATCTATTACTTCCCCTATATAAATACTTGCTTTAACTGTATTTACTCCCTAAGGGCCATAATTTATTGGAAATTAAACCCACCCTCTTCTACGGGCTATAAATTTTTCAATTTCAATCAATATCAAACCCGGGAGAGCGAACAGTAAAATAAGTACCCACCACTCTGCAGGTATAGGGGCTGTTCGGAATAGAATCTGAAGAGCAGGGATGTAAGTTATCATTAAAAGTGAAGATATGGTAATCCCAATACCTAATAGAGACCATTTATTTGAAAAGGGACTGAACTTGAATATAGATTCACTTATGGAACGGGCAGTTATCAGATAGAATATATGCACCATTATAACCGTAGCAAAAGCGGCAGTTTGGGCCTGGGTTAAAAGAAACTCATTTAGAGGGTCAGAAAATGCACCCCTGCCATAAATGTAAAATATGCTTAAACCTGCTCCAGCCATGGCCAGAGAAACCAGACCCACCTTCCTTACAAATTGCCAATTGACAATTTTTTCATCAGGGTCCCTTGGTGGTTTTTCCAGGAGATTTGCTTCTTTAGGTTCTTTAATAAGAGGAAGTGCCAAAAATATGGAATCAAATAAATTTATCCATAGAATTTGAACCGGTTCCAAAGGAAGCCTTACCACGAAAAGAGATATAAAAGGAGCCAGTATTAATGCCCCTAATATAATAAGAGATTGGCCCCCATTAGCAGCTAGAGCATATAAGATTACCTTTTGAATGTTTTCAAAAATAAATCTACCTTCTTCTATGGCTTTTACAATGCTGGAAAAGTTATCATCAGCTAAAACCATATCCGAAGCTTCTTTACTAACATCAGTACCAGTAATGCCCATAGCAATACCAATATCTGCAGCTTTTAAGGCAGGGGCATCATTAACTCCATCCCCGGTTACCGCCACTATTTCCCCCTTTTTTTGAAGCTGGGTGGTTATATCATACTTGTGTTCTGGTGCAACCCGGGCAAATATGGAAACCTTATCCACTATCTCATATAATTCTTCCGGGCTCATTCTGGAAATTTCTTTACCAGTTATGACTTTTTCTTTTTTAGATCCAATACCCAATTGTTTAGCAATAGCTTTAGCTGTTTTAGCATGGTCTCCCGTAATCATTACCGTCCTGATACCAGCGGATTTAGATTTTTTAATGGCATCTATAACTTCTTCACGGGGAGGGTCAATCATGCCCTGCAAACCTAAAAATGTAAGATCTTTAATATCATCAAGGTTAATTTCAGTTTTATGCTCATCTACTACCTTATAAGCAAATCCCAATACTCTTAAAGCGTCTTTAGCCATTAAATTGGCAGCAGTATATATTTCATCTTCTTGAAGATCTGTTAGTTCCCCTTTAATCAATTGATTCCGCGAGCGTTTAATTATTTTCTCAGGAGAACCCTTAACATAGATAATATTTTCATCCAGTCCCTGGTGCAGAGTGGCCATATATCTTTGTTTTGATTCAAAGGGAACCTCATCCAGTCTGGTTGTTTTATCAGTGAGATCCACTTTTGCTGCAGATACAATTAGAGACCCTTCAGTAGGATCTCCTATTACTTTAAAACCATTTTTTTCCACCAGACTCGCATTATTACATAGTAAACCAGCTTTTAAAGTATATTTAAGTTCTTTATTTTCAGAGGATAATTCAACCGGTTTGTTATCGAAAGTAATGTCTCCCTGAGGATCATATCCCGATCCAGTAACTTTAAATGTTTTTCCACCACAGAATATCCTGACCACAGTCATCTGGTTTTTAGTGAGGGTGCCTGTTTTATCAGAACAAATAACGGTGGTTCTTCCCAGTGATTCTACAGAAGGAAGTTTACGGATTAATGCATTTCTTTTGGCCATGGCCTTAACTCCTAAAGCCAGAGTTACAGTTAAAACCGCTGGAAGTCCCTCAGGTATAGCTGCAACTGCTAAAGAAGCAGAAGCCATAAAGGAATAAACGAATCCAAACCCAAACCAGGCCGACAATGCAAAGTTAACCATAGCCACCAGAAAGATGGCTATTACAATGACTTTGGTGAATTCCTCCATTTTCCGGGTTAGAGGCGTCATGATTTCCTGAGTTCCTTTCATAATCTCAGCAATCTTTCCCATCTCTGCATACTCACCAGTGGCCACTACTATGCCTCCCCCCGAACCCTGGGTGATGAAAGTCCCACCAAAGGCCATTGATTTTTGATCAGCAGGTGGTAAATCCGGTATTGCTATGGCTTCTGTTCCCTTGGATACCGGTATTGATTCTCCAGTGAGAGCTGCTTCATCTGCATTTAAATTTTTAGCCCGGAATAGTCTAAGGTCTGCTGGTACCTGACTTCCACTTTCTAATAAAACCACATCCCCTATAGCAAGTTCTCGTGCTAAGATCTTTTTTTTATTTCCATTTCTAATGACCATGCACTCAGGAACCATCATTTGTTCCAGGGCTTCTATAGAAGATTCTGCTTTACCTTCCTGTATGAATCCAATGGCAGTGTTTACTATAACCACCCCTAATATTACCACCGTATCCACCCATTCACCTAAAAATGCAGTGATAATGGAAACTAAAATTAAAAGATAAATTAAAGGATTATTCAATTGTTTAAGTAATCTTCTAAAAGGAGAAGGTTTTTTAAACTCTATTTCATTGTATCCATATTTTTCAAGCCTTTTTAAAGATTCTTTTTTTGTAAGGCCATCTATACCAGTATTTAACTTTTTAAATGTTTCTTCTGCTGAGATTTGATACCAGTCTATCTTATCAGCCATGAAATTTTTCTCCCTGAAAATTTTAAGATTGAATTTGAGACCTCTACTTTAAAATATTTTTTTGCTTTAATAAATATATAAAGTATTTTTATAAAAAACCTTATGAAGGGTAATTTTTAAGGATTTAATGGAGTATTAATTAATAAAAATATAAATCTCTTAAAGATTTAAGAAAATATTCTAAAATTAATAAATAGAAGATTTAAGAATAATATTTAAGATTTTATTTCCACCGATGCATCCTTATCAAAGGGATTGGTTCTTATGGCCAGGGAAAAAAGATAGGGATAATTTTCCAGAAGATGTTGCATGTAATGTAACCATTCCTTCACCAGGCGAGAATAGGCTCGTTCAATATCTAAAGAAAGATGTTCATAGTCAGCAGCAGTTAAATTTTCCAGATTATCTCTTTTCAGGAGTTCTTCGGTGAGGTGAAAAACTGCCCATAATAAATCGGTAAAATCATCATGTTCCAACAGATTTGGGTTTTCCAGTAATATAAGCATGAATTCTCTTTTCTTAAGATAAAAAAAGTTTCAAATCTACTAAGAATTCTATTGATTCAGCCTTATTTTTATCAATATTAATCCAGTATTCAAAATCTTTTATTTCTTCTTTTATTGAATTAAAATCCTTTTTCTCCCAGTTAAAATCTACCAATAACTTATTTTGTATTTTATAGGTATCCGGATTAAATGTAGAAATCATTTCCAAAAGTTGTGTGCCTGCATCGCTAAAAAAGGCCCCAATAACCATATTCATCTTTTCTAACATTATTTCTTTTTCTTTTGCAGTTATGGCCCTTTCAATAACCAGTATAACCACCAGTACTTCGATAGGGATAAATGAAATATCGATGCCTATATAAAAAAGCTCGGTGTATGGTTTTTGAAATATCAAATACTGTATAAAATAAAAAATTATGGCTAAAATAATTAATAAAATAGCTAAACGAAACCTCCATCCAATCTTTTTCATTTTATCCCCTTTAGCTCCTTAAATTAATATTACCTGATAAAATTGTCTAATTTAATTTCTTTTTACACCCATTACCAGGGTGATTGGATTTTCAGCCAGCATCATGGTGCCTCTTTCAATTATTTTCCCACGGGATATAGATGCATTTATCACTTCCATATCCATATCAAATTTTTTTAGTGTTTCAATAGCTTCTAATGCAGTTTCAAGTAAGATGGCCGTGATTATTATCCTTCCATTATTTTTAAGTTTATTATATCCCTTTTCAATTAAAAGAGCCAGGTCGCCTCCACTACCTCCAATCATTAACACATTAAAATCAGGCAGTTTATCCATTTCATCTTTTGCATCACCACAAATAAGCCGGACCTTGTCTTTAAGGCCATGCTTTTCCAGGTTTTTAAAGGTTAAATTAATGGCCTCGGGATTTCGATCCAGGGAATATACTTGAGATGTTCTTTTGGCAAACTCCAGGGTTAATCCGCCTGTTCCACAACCGATATCCACCACGATATCCTGCGAAGTGAGTTGTGATTTGCATAAAATCAGACAACGAATCTCTTCCTTAGTAGGACCCGGTACAGTGGAGCTTTTTATAAAATCATGGTCACTAATCAATTTTGTCACCACTCCATCTAAAAAAAAGATCATGTTCAATTTCCAGTACATCTAAAATTTTACCAGCAATAAAACTGGCCATGTCATCCAGATTTTCAGGGCGGTGGTAAAATCCGGGCATGGCCGGTAAAATTATTCCACCTTCCCGGCTAATTTCAAGCATGTTTTCCAGGTGAATTGAGCGTAGAGGAGTTTCCCGGGGGACTAATATTAATTTTCTGCGTTCTTTTAAAGCTACATCTGCAGCCCGGGTAATGGCATTACTGGCATAGCCGGTGGCTATGGCGGAAAGGGTTTTCATAGTACAGGGTACAATGACCATCGATTCAAATTTAAAGGAACCGCTGTTTATAGAAGAGGTTAAGTCACTGGCTTCATAGTAAAAGGTGGCTTTATTCTTTAAATCTTCAATTTTCAAATCCAGTTCATATTCTAAAATAATCCTGGCGGGATCAGTTATTACTAAAGCCGTTTCTATTTCCCTTTCTTTTAGAGCTTCTAATACTTTCAATCCATAGATTATCCCACTGGCACCAGTTATAGCTACAATTATCATTATAAACCACCTTCATCTAATTAATCAATTTTTATGTATCACAAACTGCTAACTAAACGCATCTGTTTATCGTGTTTATTTATTTTTTCAGGTAAATCCAGATAATCATAAAAATCAAAATCAGCTAATTTAGGAACATGTTCCTCCGGGACATAAATACATAAATCGGCATGATTGAATCTGGCATCCCTTAAAGCCCCTACAATACTTGAAATCTGACTTAAATTTACAATACCATCACCTACAGAAACAAGGGTCCTCATTTCATCAAATGAAGGATATTCTGGCATGTCTATGATTAAATAATCAGGATTAATGTCTTTTTCTTCGCAGATTTCATTTTCTGCTTTTTTAATTTGCTCTCTTTTGATTTTAAATATTTTCTGAGGATCTTCTAATTCAGATAATTTAAGAGAATCTACTTTTTTAAACAGGTCACGATTATCCATACGCTGGATCATGTCTTTTATAAATCCATCCTGGTTCCGGCAGGCCATGATCATATCGGCATCATCGTACTGGTAAATTTTTTCAGAATCAATTGTATTTTGCTCAATTAATTTTCTAAGAGATCTTCTAAACATGGAATTCACTATACGAGTGGTATGGTGTTGATACACACTGGGATACATAAAATAACGTGCCACAAGTGTAGATTCAGCAGCTTGAACTCCCTTTTTATCAAGAACCAGATTGTTCTCCAGTTTCATGTTATATATCAATCTTTCAATATCAATGATACCATAGGCTACTCCGGTGTAGTGGGAGTCACGTATTAAATAGTCCATACGATCCACATCAAGTTCCCCGGATATAATCTGCCCTAAAACTCCTTTTCCATTTATTATATCTATTATTTCATTAATATGATAGTTTTCAGATATAATATCTCCCAGTTTGGAATTTTTAATAACCCGGGAGGTAAGTACCTCATGGGAATCATCTAAAACAGCCTCAGATACATGTGAAAAAGGTCCGTGCCCGGCATCATGCAGCAAGGCACATATACGTAATATACTTTTTTTATCCTCATCCAGATTAAGGTGATCCGCCATTTGAGAGGCTAAATACATGGTACCTATGGAATGCTCAAAACGGGTGTGGTTTGCTCCAGGATATATTAAGAAGGTGAATCCCAATTGTTTTATCCTTCTTAATCGTTGAATTTGGGGTGTGTCAACCAATTTAATTTCGAGATCATTTATATGGAGGTTCCCATGCACACTATCCCTTATAAATTTCAATTTAAATCCCCCTCGCCATTAATTAATTTAATTAATTGATTAAGATTAATACTTGAGACTTCCCTTCCAAAAACAGGGTTATCCTCCAGACATGATAATATTAGTGCCTTTAGTGGTATGTTCCTCTTTTTGAAAATCCAGATCAAACTTGGTTCTTTCAATTATTTCATTTAAAGCATTTAATGTTTCTTGACGGTGATTTCCCAGAACAACCACCAGGAATAGGGAATCACCGGTATAAAATTCTCCCAGGTAATGAACAACTCCAATTTCTGCAACTGAAAATTTTTCCTTCACTTCTTTGACAATAATTTCCAGTTCTTTTTGGGTTTTTAATTTATCAGGGGTGCTTAAAATTAATTTTTCAACTTTTTTACCCTTTTCTTCTCCTCTTACTATTCCCTCAAATGAAAAAATAGCGCCGCATTTATCAATTTCTGTGCTTTTTTTTAGCTGATGGAGTAAATCAGTGATGGTAATTAACTCTTCATACTTTTCCAGGAGCTTAACTAACATTGAATCACCTTTAAATTTATACTACTATTCTAATTCACTAACTTCTTTTTGGGAAAGATGACTTAATCGTTCCAGGCCATTGATTTCCTTAATAACTTTTGCTACCGATGGAGGGACCAGTTCTTCCCAGTTACCCTTACTTAGCATTCTTTTTCTAACCTCTGTTCCAGAGAGTTTATCCCGGTAATAAAGGGGAGGAGAAGTGACCTGATAATCTTCTTCAATAAAAAGTCTCTGTACCAGTGGATTACCAGTATAAACCCTTTCAAAAGGAGGTGTGAGCATTTTTATATGGGAAACCCATACCGAATTGCACTCAATATCCTGTACCGGTATAATATAATACCGGGAAGCAGGAATCCCGTTTTCACTTAAGGATTTAGTGAGCATCATTACCCTCTCACCAGCTGTAAAGGGATCTTTTAAAGTATGGCTTAACTGAGCACTCCCTACACCAATTATTACTTCATCTACCTCTTTTAGTATACTTTTGATAACCTGTAAGTGTCCCTGATGAACCGGCTGCATCCGACCTACCAGTAATCCCCTCATTTAATCACCATATCCCGGGCTTATTTGAATTATAAAATTATAATCCCTGCTCCCTGGCATTAATTTTTATTTAATTTCCAGTAATTGTTTTATTTAAGATATTAATTAAAGTTTTTTAGTTTTGTATCTTTATTATGAAAGATAATTTATTCCTCTTTTATTAAATTATAAGAATTAATTTAACTTCAATAAATGAAATATTAACTATTAGAGCACTATAATATAATATCAATTTTTTAAAACAGTAATAATTCCATTTATGGGATTGATTCCATTTAGATAGTTTTAAGTTCTATATATTTATAATATTAAAAAACCAATTTCAATTAAAATATTCTTTATATCGATTATCAGAATGAATTATAAATTTAAATAATTATTTTATCAGGGTGCTATGATGATTAAGGTAGAAAATCTTTCAAAAACTTTTAAAATAGAAAATGGAGAAGAAATTAAGGCTTTAAATGACATTAATCTTGAAATAAATGATGGAGAAATAGTGGGAATTATAGGAAAAAGTGGATCAGGTAAAACTACCCTGCTTAGAATTCTAAGGGGGGTGGAATCATTTAATAGTGGGAATATTACATTAAATGGTACAAAAATCTCCCCGGACTCCAATCCATACTACTTCACCAAGTTAAAAAAAGCCACCGCTATCCATCTACAGCGATCATTTGGTTTATGGTCTGAAACTGCTTTTGACAATATCATCCGGAAGCTTTATGGGGTTAAATATGGGGATGAAGCTATGGCTGATTTTGAGTATGCTTATGATGAATTTGGGGAAGAAGCACTGGAACTATTAAAATTGGTAGGGCTGGAAAATAAGGCCAATCACTTTGCCCCAGTACTCAGTGGTGGTGAAAAGCAAAGACTGATTATGGCTCGTCAATTAGCAAAAAAACCTAAGGTATTGCTATTAGATGAACCAGCAACCATGTCTTGTCCTCAAACAAAGCAGGAAATACTGGATGCTATTAAAAATATAAATAAGGAATTGGGAGTTACTATAGTTCTGGTATCACACCTGCCGGAAGTTCATGAATATCTAGCAGATAGGCTTATATTGATGGAAAAAGGCCAAATAGTGGATGATGGAACTCCAAAAGATGTTATAAAAGAATTTTTAAAAGATATAGAACCTATAGAATCATATCCTCCTTTACTTGATAAAATTCCACTGCTGAAAACAATTGGTCTAAAAAAAAGGTTTTTACTGATGAACGGTGGTTCTGTACTGGATATTGAAGATGTCAATATGGAGATAAATAAAGGAGAAATGGCATCCTTAATTGGTCACAGCGGTGCCGGTAAAACCGTGATCTTAAGAATTATTGCAGGGCTTGATTTTCCAGAAGGAGGGCAAGTTTGTTTTAAATTCAATAGTAAATGGATAGACATGCATCAGGCGGGAATAGAAAGGATGGAAATTAGAAGAAAAATGAGTTTCATGCATCAAGAATTTGCTTTAGTTCATCACGCCACTATAAAGGACCAAATAGCTTCCCGGCTGGGAATAAAAGGGGAAAATGTAATTTATGAGGCTAAGAAAAAAGCCAGAGAATTAGAAATCAGCGATATGGTTCTGGATGTGCTATACCAATTAACTGATCTACCAGAAAATGAAGCCAAATTACGCTTAGAGAAAATAGGACTTAATGCTGATATTTTAGATATTCTATTCCCCAGCTTCCCGGATACAGAAGTCAAAAAATATGCTGCACCTATATTTGATGCATTGAGACTGCCCCTGGAAATACTGGATCGTAAGTCTTATGAATTATCAGGTGGGCAGAAAGTAAGGGCAACTATGGCGCTGGCACTGGCTTCTGAACCTGAATTATTAATATTAGATGAACCATTCGGTGATTTAGATCCCATAACTTTAAGATCTGTTTCCAATTCATTAAAACGAATTAATAACGAGTTCCAAACCACTTTTTTAATGGTATCTCACCATATTGATTTTATTAAAGAAGTCAGTAGCAGGTCTATTATGATTGAAAAAGGTAAATTGGTCCTGGATGGAAATCCTGAAGAGTTATGTGAAGAATTCATTAAACGCAGCCAGGCCAAATATTTAATGTGTGATGAATAAATAATTAGAAAGAAATTAATAATTTTAAAATGATATTAAATTATATAAATAAATTAAAATATTAATGGAATTGATTATATGGATTTTAAAGATTTCCCTATTGAAAAAGCAAACCGTATACTGGCTCCCCGACCAACTGTAATTATAACCACCATTAATGATGAGGGTAAAGTCAATGGTGCCCCTTTCTCATTTGTAATGCCGGTTTCCATGGACCCCCCTATTGTGGCATTTGCCTCTGCACCTTCTCATGATACCAGTAAGAATATCCAGTTAAATAGCGAATTTGTTATTAATTTAACCCCTGCAGAAATAATTAATGAAATGTGGATAACTGGTGAAAAGATCCCATATGGCGAAAGTGAACTGGAAAAAGCAGGATTAACCTCTCTGGAATCTAGGATAGTTTCACCCCCCAGAATAAAAGAATCCATGGCCCATTTAGAGTGTGAGGTAATGGAAATTAAAGAAGTAGGGGATCATATATTAATTTTAGGTAAGGTGGTGCATGCTTCTGTGGAAGAAAACTGTATGAAGGAAGATTTGCTGGATGTGGAAAAAGTGAAGCCTCTTTTACATTTAGGAGGAACCTCTTTTGGGGTAGGGGATCACTTAAGGAAAGTGGAATAATGTTTAAAAGAATACTGGTACCTACCGATGGCTCAGAACCTGCCACTAAAGCAGCAGATAAGGCTATTGAACTTGCAAAAAAATTAGATGCGGAGATTGTAGCAGTGCATGTAATTGATGAGAAACTTATCCAGCCCTTTGAAGTCCTGGAAAATGAGGGTATGGAAATACTGCAGCAGATTCAAAAAAAAGGAGAATCTGCCGGAGTAGAGGTATCTGAAGTACTATTATTGGGGAATCCCGGTCATGACATGAAAAAGATAAGCAGTAAGACCGAAGCCGATCTAATTGTAATTGCTTCGCATGGTAGAACTGGCCTGGAAAAAATATTAATGGGTAGTGTAGCAGAAAATACATTGAAAACTGCTGATATACCGGTTTTACTGATTAAATAAAACCGAATTTATTTTATTTTTAAGTTTTACCCGGATAAAAAATTTTAAAATTTATTTTATTCCTTTTAATTATAACTTTTTTAATGAATCCTTTACTTTTTTTTATAATAATATCTGCTCCTTTTCTTATTTAGGTTACGGGTTTTAAAAAAATCCATTTTAAATTGGATTTAAAACTCTTATTTTTTATTAATGATATTACTCCGCATAGTTAATTTGTTCGTAGAAAATAAAATAACAATATTTTTATCTGAAAAAAACCAAATATTAAGTTGAGGAAAATTTAATTAAGCCCGGTGATATGATGAGATACAAATGTAAAGTATGCGGATACATATACGACCCTGATATGGGGGAACCTCGAAAGGAAACTCCTTCCGGAGTAGAATTTGACTCACTTCCTGATGACTGGTCTTGCCCTAAATGTGGAGCAGGTAAAATAAGATTCATGCCTCTGAAGAACTAATTTTCCTTAAATCAACTAAAAAAGTAAATAAATTCAATAAAAAGGCAGGTATTTCCAGATGGATAAAAAAGGTGTAATCATGGTAAGATACAAATGTAAAGTATGCGGATACATATACGACCCTGAAAAAGGAGAACCCCGGTCTGATATAGCACCAGGGACAGCTTTTGAAGATATACCCAAAAATTGGAAATGTCCCTCATGTGGAGCTCCTAAAAGGATGTTTATAGAAATAAAATAATTAAGTAATTTTAAATTTAATGATTTCAAGACTTAGGAGGAGTAAAAATGGATAAGTATCAATGCGAGATGTGTGGTTATGTATATGATCCTGAAATTGGTGATCCTGATTCTGGTATAGAACCAGGTACCGCTTTTGAAGATATACCAGACGACTGGGTTTGTCCTATCTGCGGAGTAGGAAAAGATCAGTTCGTTAAAGTGGATTAAGATGCCTGCCCGGATGATTGAAGACGGTGTTTATAGTGTGGGATCCCTGGATTGGGATCGACAAATGTTTGATGAGTTAATTCCTTTACCCCAGGGAACCAGTTATAATTCTTACCTTATTCAGGGAAGAGATAAAACTGCATTAATAGATACAGTTGATCCAGAAAAAACTCATGAACTATTAAAAAACCTCCAGGAATTAGAGGTAAAAATTGACTACATTGTATCCAATCATGCTGAACAGGACCATTCTGGTTCTATACCAGTTATTCTGGATGAGTATCCAGAGGCAGTAGTACTTACCAATCCTAAATGCAAGGAACTTTTAAAAAATTTTTTATTTATCCCGGAAAATAAATTTAAGGCCATTGGGGATGGGGAAAAAATTTCTTTAGGTGATAAAACCCTGGAATTTATTTTCACTCCCTGGGTGCACTGGCCAGATACCATGGTTACCTATTTAAAACAAAATAAAATTCTTTTTTCCTGTGATTTTTTCGGATCACATATGGCCACCAGTCAGTTATATGCCCATGAAATAGGCGAGGTATACCCGGCTGCCAAGAGGTATTATGCAGAGCTGATGATGCCCTTTAGACCCTCCATAAAAAACAATCTGGCGAAAATAAATAGTCTGGATATAGACACCATTGCTCCGTCCCATGGGCCTCTTTATTCCCCTGGTGATGGAATAATAAATTTATATAAAGATTGGATATCTGATGAAACCTTAAACCATGTAGTAATCCCTTATGTTTCTATGCATGGTAGTACCCGGGTTATGGTAGATCATCTGGTGGAGTCACTAATTAAAAGGGGTTTAGTGGTAAAGCCCTTCAATTTGGGTCAGATGGATCTTGGGGAATTTTTAATGTCTCTGGTGGATGCATCCACTTTGGTTATTGCCAGTCCCACGGTATTAACGGGTCCTCATCCACTCACAGTTTCCAATACATATTTGATTAATTTGTTAAGACCTAAATTAAAATACGTGGCCATTATGGGTTCTTTTGGATGGGGCAGTCGTATGGAAGAATTATTAAAAGGCCAGTTAAGTAACCTGAAAGTTGAATATCTGGACTCTATTTCCATAAAAGGCTTACCCAATCAGGAAGATTTGGAAAAAATTGATGCTCTGGCAGATGAGATATTAAAAAGACAGGAATCTTCATAATTTTTGAATTATTTTTAAATTAGGAGGAGTTAGATGGTTAGTGAAAAAATGCAGGATGCATTAAATGGACAGATGAATGCGGAGTTATACTCTGCCTACCTTTACCTGGCTATGGGGGCCTATTTTGAGGATTCAGATCTACCGGGTTTTGCCAACTGGATGAGAATTCAGTCCCAGGAATAACTCAGCCATGGTATGAAATTCCATGACTACCTGATTAGAAGAGGTAAAAGAGTACTTCTGGATGAAATTGAAAAGCCTCCCCGTGAATGGGAATCTGCCCTGGATGTGTTTGAAAATGTTTTAAGCCATGAAAAAAAGGTAACCGGACTTATAAATCAACTGGTAAACCTGGCTCTGGAAGAAAAAGACCATGCCACCAATAACTTCCTGCAATGGTTTGTGGCGGAACAGGTTGAAGAAGAAGAATCAGCCGGAGGAATATTGCAAAAAGTAAGGTTGGCCATTGAATCACCTGCCAGCCTACTGATGCTGGATAGTGAGCTGGCACAAAGAGTATTCAATCCACCTGCTGAATAATTGGAATAAGATTCACCATTAAAACCTCAGATTCTAATAATTAGATAGCAATCAGAAAATCTAAACTCATTTTTTTTTAGAATTCAATATTCGGCAAAAATCTCCAATAATTAATTCAAATCCTTTGATTAGCCAAATAAGAATACATGGTGAATATTAAAAAATTAAAGTTTGAAAAATTTATTTTTTAGAATTCCTGGATTAATAAAAAATCCAAAAAATAAATAAAAATAAGGTGCATAATATTACCATAAATATGCAAAGAGGGGTGTTTTAATGGGAGAAAAAATATATGAACTAAAAAAAATTAAGAAAAAAGGAAGGGGGATACCTTTAATTGGAGATAAATTTCCTAAAATGAAAGTTCAAACCACCCAGGGAATGATGAAGCTTCCCAAGGCATTTAAAAAAAAATGGTTTGTTCTTTTTAGCCATCCTGCAGACTTTACACCGGTGTGTACTACCGAATTTGTTGCCTTCCAGAACCGCTATGAAGAATTTAAAAAATTAAATTGTGAATTAATTGGTCTTAGTATTGATCAGATATTTTCACACTTGAAATGGATTGAATGGATAGAAGAAAACCTGGATGTGGAGATAACTTTTCCATTAATTGCAGATACAGGAAAAGTGGCGGATATGTTAGGTTTAATCCATCCTGCCCGTCCCAGCAATACCGTGCGGGCAGTATTTATTGTGGATCCTGAGGCCATAGTAAGGGCCATTCTATATTATCCTCAAGAACTGGGTAGAAATATGGATGAAATACTCCGGATGGTAGAGGGTTTTGCCAATATAGAAGAAAAAGGAGTAGCTATACCTGCCAACTGGCCTAACAATGAATTAATAGGTAAAGGACTGATTATACCTCCAGCCAGTGATGTTGAAACTGCTAAAAAGCGAAAGGAACAATACACTTGTTATGACTGGTGGTTATGTCATAGAAATTACTACAAGTGGTAAGTAGATGATGAAATATTTTTAATTTAAAAGGTGAAAACATGGAAAAAAAAATATACAAGTTACCAGAGTTACCCTATGGTTATCAGGACCTGGAGCCCTACATATCTAAAGAACAGTTAACTATCCACCATACCAAACACCATCAGGCCTATGTAGATGGTGCCAATGCCATTTTAAAGCAGAAGTTTGATGATGCTCGAGAAAAAGATGAAGATTTTGATATAAAAGCAACTGCCAAGGAATTATCATTTCAGGTAGGTGGTTTTAACCTTCATAATCTTTTCTGGACAAATATGGGGCCAGCCAGTAAGTGCGGTGGTGAACCAGAGGGTACTTTAGCAGAATACATCAAAAAAGATTTTGGTAGCTTTGAGCGATTTAAAAAAGAGTTCACGCAGGCTGCAATAAGTGTGGAAGGTTCAGGTTGGGCAGCTCTTACTTTATGCAGAAGAACAAATCGGTTGTTTATTATGCAGATCGAAAAGCACAACGTTAATGTGATTCCTAACTTCAGGATTATGATGGTGCTGGATGTATGGGAACACGCTTACTATCTGGATTATAAAAATGTGAGGCCTGATTTTGTGGAAGCTTTCTGGAATATAGTAAACTGGGAAGAAGTTAACAAAAGAACTGAAACCTGGCTAGAATCCCCACTTTAATTTTTTTTAATTTTTTTTTATTAAAGGAATTAAAATACTTATTTTTAATTATACATGCCTTAAAAAGTCCTGATTCATCATTTTAAGCTAATTATTTTTTCTTTTGATACCTCTAATCAGGGAATACTGACTGTCAAAGTATTAGATTAGTAAGATTTAAGTTATAGGGCCCCTAAAAACTTCTATAATTTAAATTTAATTATAAAGATTATTGCCCTGATAAAATATATCAAAATTGCACTGATTAAGGGATTTGATAAAATGATCTGGAATGAAAAAGCCGAATGTATGTCCCGGGATGAAATGGAAGAATTACAATTAAGAAGATTACAAGATGTGGTAAAAAAAGCTTTTAATAATGTACCTTATTATAATCAGAAATTCAGTGCTATGGGATTATCTCCGGAAGATATCCAGACCCTGGAAGATATTAAGAAACTCCCGTTCACCACTAAAGATGATTTAAGAGAGGTATATCCCTTTGGAATGTTTGCCGTGCCTCGTAAAGAGATCATTGAAGTCCATACTTCTTCTGGTACCACCGGGAAACCCGTAGTATCAGGATATACCCGGGAAGATATTGAATTATGGAGTGAAGTGATGGCCCGGGGATTGACCATGATGGGAATAACTGAAGATGATATTATTCAAAATACTCATGGTTATGGACTATTTACCGGGGGATTTGGAGTTCATTATGGTGCCCAGAAAATAGGAGCCACGGTTATTCCTATTTCCACTGGTCAAACCAGAAGACAAATTGAAATTATGAAAGACTTTGGGACTACAGTGATGATTTTTACCCCATCTTATGGATTATACCTATCAGAAGTGGCCCAGGAAGAAGGATTGAGTAGTGAAGATACCGATTTAAAGGCCATTGGATTTGGGGCAGAGATGTGGACCGCTCAAATGAGAAAGGAGATAGAAAAACGATTTGGAGTCCAGGCGTTTAACATATATGGTCTAACTGAAATCATGGGTCCGGGTGTGGCCATAGAATGTAATCAACAATCAGGACTACATATTTGTGAAGATCATTTTTATCCCGAGATCATCAATCCCCAAACTACAGAATCATTAGGTGCGGATAAAACAGGGGAGCTGGTATTGACCACATTAAGCCGGGTGGGAATGCCTATCATTAGATTTAGAACAAAGGACATTACTGCCCTTAGATATGAGCCATGTGACTGTGGAAGAAATATGGTCAAAATGGATAGAATAACTGGCAGGTCAGACGATATGTTAAAAGTTCGTGGTGTGGCCGTATTCCCCTCTCAAATAGAAAAGGCTTTGTTGAAAATTGATGGTCTGCAACCCCATTATCAGATTATTGTAACCCGACCTCATCTTCTGGATGAAATAGAAGTAAAGGTGGAAACATCCCAGGAACTTTTCTCTGATGAAGTTAAAGAAATGGTCAGCATAAAAAAGAAAATAGAAAGTTACATTGAAAATGAAATAGGTTTAAGGGTTACTGTTACTCTGGTGGAACCAAAAAGCCTTCCCCGAAGTGAAGGTAAAGCTGTAAGGGTTATTGACCAGCGAAACATACATTAGTGGTTATTAATAGTGGAATTATTGGTCATTAAATAAAAAAATAATCAGGAAGATAACATGAAAATAAAACAAATATCCGTTTTTCTGGAAAATAAAAAAGGAAGATTATGGAAAGCTCTCAATACCCTTGCTGAGAATGGAATTAATATTAGGGCCTTATCCATCGCAGATACTTCAGAATTTGGGATTTTAAGGCTTATTGTTCCCGAACCCCGCCAGGCTGAAAAAATTCTTACTGAAAATAATTTTGTGGTAAAAATAAAAGAAGTAGTAGCCGTAGAACTTGCCGACCATCCCGGAGGCCTTTCCTCTATTTTAAAAATCCTTAACGATTCTGATATTAATTTAGAATATTTATATGCGTTTGTACATGAAAAGAAAGATAAAGCCATATTACTTTTAAGAACTGATGATCTGGATCTGCTCATTAAGGTCTTAAAAGAATCAAAAATAACACTGGTTCCGGCTGAAGAGGTTTACAATCTTTAGAATACTTTTAAATTAGTTAATATCTTTTTTAACATCTTCCAAACTGTATTGGATCCCTTCTTCTTCCAGTTTATTAGTAATACTACGGTTCATCTTGCCTACCGCGAATACCAGCACATTAAGTCCTCTTTTAGTAGCAGCAAGTGTGGAATAGGGGGTTGCAAATTCAAAGTCAACTTTAATATTCAGTTTATCAGCCACTGCCCGGGAAACAGTACCCATAATACCCACCCTATCAAAGCCGGTGCGGTATATTCTTTTTATTTTTTCAAGATCTGTAGCCCGGGAACCCCCTTCCTGAATGGTAGGTAAATTCATAATTACCACTTTACCAGCTTTAAGTTCAATTATTCCTTCTAGCCCCATCAAAGCCACATCCTCTCCTTTTTGAGCATCATTTAATGCTTCACCCTGGGCTGATGTAAAGGATTTAGTAGCATACAAGGTACCATCATCCATAAATAGGCCTACTCTATCTCCCGAATTCAAATTTTCACTGGCAATAGCAGGCCAGATAGATTTGTAGGTATTCATAGTATCCAGAACGGTTTCAGAATATTTTCGCAAATCCAAAGCTTGTTTTTTTAATTTATCAATACCTCTTTTGGTAATTTTGTAAGGAGACCGACCTGTTCCTGATTCAACATATCCATCATCTACCAAGGTCTTCAGATTTTCAGAAACAGCCTGTACAGTTATTCCTAACTCATCAGCAATATCTTTTTGTCTTAAATGAGGTTCTTGTTTTGCAATTTCTGCTAAAATTTGAAAATGAGTCATTTCGCCTCTTTTTTTGAATATTTTCATGGTAAAACCTTATCTTTAATTCAAATTCTAGATCAATATAGGATATGTATGCAGGAATATATATTAATAGATTAATAAATGCAGTGGTTAGAATCAGTTGATTATACCGTTTAAAGTGCTATTGAATATTTTTAAAAATTGATCCTGATTTTTAGAAGGGATATATGCCCCACAGGCAACTGCATGTCCACCACCACTACCCCCCACTTTAGGGGCAACTTTTCTTATGATATGGCCAAAGTGTATTCCCTCATAAGCTAAAAGTCGGGAACATCGTAAAGAAACTTTTAAAAGGTCTTCTCCATTATCAACCGGAGAAAACCCAATTATAGGTTTTTTCCAATCTCCATGACTTAGAACCATCCCGGTAATGGTACCTACCACCTCACTTTTAATTCCATTACTATGGAAGTACTGCAGGTTATCCAGAGGTATAATTGATTCATTATTTTCAATCATCTGTATTTTTTCAGCCAGATATTGGCGATGTTTTCTAGTTAGACGTTCTAATTCATCCATGGCCAGTATTCTATCGCCTTTTAATATATCGAGAGCCACCTCAGGATTTTTATTTCTGCTGCATGCATTCACAGCAGTTGAAAATTCAGACGCGTCTCTTAGAGTAGTTTTTTCTTCTTCATTTGAGAATTCATAATAATCCCCGGCAACCAGTTTAGGAACGTGTTTTATATATTTTTCAGGAACTTCCCGGGATAGTAATTTAACCAGTTCAGAAAAAAGCCGGGTTTTCTCAGCTGATGTCAAATCAGATAGTGTACGTAACCTATTACCATATCGTCGATCAATATCAAGTTTTTTTAATAATAAGATTACTTCGGTTTTGTTATTGGTTATAGGAAGAGTTACATCACTGAAATATGATAAAGCAATAATTAATGGACGGGTTTGTCTACCGTAAATAGCTAGATCCGCAGCAGAATCCACCAGCCCCTGCCGGGTAGCATCTTCCAGAATTGACTTATTAATACCTTCTAATTTACCAGTATGGGTATTTTGCATATCACCCACTGCAGAAAGAACACCTATCCAACTTAAATCATAAAATCCAAATTGTTTAGCAAGTAAGTAGCACATCCCCCCTCCTGAAATCTCATAAGAACCATCAATACCATGAAAAAGAGGATTTATTTCCAGAAATCTTCCAGAAAGTTTAGAATTATAATTCAAAGACCTTACGGGAGGATGATGGTCCAGTACCAGTATCTGGGATGAGGATGTAGACAGTTTATCAATACCCTGGCCCGACCCCAGATCAGAAAAGATGGTTAGCTCATTATTTATTTTCAGGTCTTCCAGTTTATCCAGACTAATAAATTCGATTTCATGTTCTTTGTCCAGGCGGTCCAGAATAGAGGATATAATGGCCCCGGCACTTATTCCGTCACAATCATTATGGGAATAAATTTTAATATCCTCTGCTGAATTAAGCATTTGTTGGGCTTTAGAAAAAGATTTATTCATATTTTCTGGTAAAAGGGGAGTCATTTAATAATTCTCCGGATATTTTTATTTTCTTAAATGGACTTTTAAAGTAGCATAATAAATATCCTGCTATTATTATTAATTATGAGCTTCATGTTAATAAATATGTCGATATTTAATTACTGATGCCTAATTTTTTAAAAAAAAAAAATAAAAATTTAGGAACGACTGCCTTTTATCATATTACTTATTTTTAAAAGGATTTCCCTTTTAGATATTTCCCCCCTTTCCACAATAATGCGCCCTGAATTATCATACCATGATCCCGGAAAAGACTTATTATTCTCAGTTTTTGGGCTTAAATTGAGTTTTCGAGCTGCCCGGGAAATATCACTTAAAGAAGGTGAAGATACAGCTTCTTTTTTTGGAATTTTTCTACCTTCTTTTCTTGATTTTTTTGAATCAATATAAACCGGCCAGATAATAGTTTTCATAATCCAAACCTCATTAATTATCCATCACTTGGGCTAGTTTCTCCAGCATGTGCTTAAAGGTGTAAACATCAGGCATAACTGGCTCGATTTCATATGAATCCAGAACTTTCTTAGTAATCGGGCCAATTGCAGCAACAATTATTTCTTTATTTCGCAATATATCCACCACTTCTTCTTTGTCTTCATCTTTTGCTGTTTTAATCAGATTTTTTACAGTTAAAGGACTGGTGAACATTATAATATCAATTTTAAGGTTTAATATAGCATCGATCAGCTCGTAGATCTTTGATTTGTCCTCAGGGATTTCTGATTTATAGGCATCGGCCAGGATCACTTCAGCACCCCTATTTTTGAGACCGTGGGGAAGTGTATATCTTGCAACCATAGTTCGGGGGAGGCCTATTTTCATCCCTGTAATTTCAATTTTTTCAAAAGCCTCTAGCAAACCCTCGGCAGTATATTCCTCGGGTATTAACTGTGGTTTAACCCCAAATTCCTGCAATTTTTCTCCAGTTTTAGGGCCTATAACTGCAATTTTTAAGCCAGGAGCATCATTTATATTACAGTATTTGAAAAAGGATTCTATGGCTCTTGGAGACGTAAAAACCAGCCAATCCAATTCGTGAAGGATGCTGCACAGTTTCAACATTTCTTCCGGCTTGGAATCTTTAAGTTCAATGGTAGGTGTCACAATGGGGATTGCACCGTAAGATTTAACCATTTCAACTGAATCTGTGGCTCTTTCTGCAGGTCTGGTTATCACAATTTTTTTCCCTTTTAACCCCTTCATAATTAACCTCTTTTAAATTAATCATTTAATTTGATTTATTTGTTTGAAAACATCCACTACATCTCCAATAACTAAAAGTGCGGGAGGATTAATCTCTTTCTGAGCAATATTTTCCAGGTTACCCAGTATAATTTTCTCTTCCGGGCTGGTTCCATTTTCAATAACACATACCGGAGTTTTAGGATCCCTGTACTTCATCAACTCTTCAGTATTCTCTTTAATTTGACCAATTCCCATTAAAACTACCACAGTATCTGCAGTGTAATCCCATTTAACCTGTTTTTCTTTTTTAGTAGGATCTTCATGTCCGGTGACTACAGTAAAAGATGTGGCTACTCCCCGGTGAGTAACCGGGAGGCCGATGGTGGTGGGTACTCCGATAGCAGAGGTAACCCCCGGAATCATCTCTACTTCTAATCCTTCATCTAAAAGAGTTAAAACCTCTTCTCCACCTCTTCCAAATACAAATGGATCTCCTCCTTTAAGCCGGACCACAACAGAGTTATTTTTAGCCTCTTCTACCAGGATGTGGTTGATTTCATCCTGACTCTTATAATGCTCACCAGCTTTTTTACCCACATATATCAATTTGGCCCCTTTAGCATGTTTTAAAATCTCTTCATTAGCTAAACGATCATAGATAACTACATCTGCTTTTTCCAGTGCTTTTACTGCTTTAAGTGTGATCAGTTCCGGATCTCCTGGTCCGGCTCCTACTAGATATACTACCATGTATTCAACCTCTTTAATAATATCAATTTAAGACAGAAATTTGAATATAAATTCTGTTTTATTATGGTTAAACTATTTTTTAGTGCTTAAGATCCTTGCAAGGGCCTTTTTGCAAAATTATGAGAATCATAATCCATACTAAAACTCATATTAATTTTTAAGACAGTGATTATTTCTTTAGTTATACCTATATAAAAAAATAGTTTTAGATTAGGATATTCCCTTCTGGAATAAATTTTTTAATTTAATAATTTATCATTCCCTTAAAAAAGTTTAATCCATCAGAGGACCCTAATATGGATTCTGATGCTCTTTCCGGGTGGGGCATCACTGCACATACTAAACCACTCTCATCACAAACTCCAGTTATGCCTTCCAGAGACCCATTAGGGTTTTCACCATGGAATTTTAGAACAATTTGATCCTGGTCCTGAAGCAAATCCAGATCAGGATTATAATAACGACCTTCAGCATGGGCCACTGGCATTTTTATTAGTTGGTCTTTCTTAAAACTCCGGGTAAAAGGAGTTCTGTTTGTTTTAACCTTAAGCTGGGTCCACTGGCAGTTGAATTTAGGGTTTTCATTCACAGTAAATACTCCCGGAACAAGTCCCACCTCAGATAATATTTGAGCACCATTACATATTCCTAAAACGGGTTTTTCTTCTGCCACCAGTTTTTTTATACCTTCAATTACCGGGGTGATGGCTGCAATAGCACCCGCCCTTAAATAGTCCCCATAAGAAAATCCACCTGGAATAACCACTGCGTCCATGTGCAAAAGGTCATTTTCCTTCCACCAGACATATTCTGGCTCTCCTCCAGCAAGTTCCAGGGCATGATAAACATCCCGATCACAATTAGAACCAGGAAACCTTATTACTCCAACTTTCATTATTAAGTCCTCTTTTATATCTTTATATCCATTTAATCCTCTTGAGGATTAATATTTATATGGTAATCATGAATCACCGGATTGCACAGAAGTCTCTGGCACATGTCATCTACTTCATTTTTTACCAGTTCTTCACTATCCTCATCCATAGAAAACTTTACAATATCAATAGTATCTGTTTCATGGACATTATAACCCAAAAGGGCTAGTGCTCTTTGGATGGTTGATGCTTCAGGATTTAACATCCCTTTTTTTAGACTAATCTTTACTTCTACATCGTATTTCATAACATCACCGCAACTGAATCTTAATTTAAAAACTAATTAATGTTATATCCTCTTAAATTAATTGTGCTCAAAGGCTTATATAGATGTAAATTCAATTATAGTGATATATTGTGGTTTTGATTAAATATAATGATATCCATTGATATCACTAAAGATTTTAAAATTTATAAAAAACAAATAATAACGGGATTAGGTCAAATTGGCCTTAAAGGTGAAATGATGTGTGGAATAGTTGGATGTATCTTAAAAAAAGAAAAAGCAGCTCCTGTATTATTAGAATGTGTTAAGAAACTTGAATATAGGGGTTATGATTCTGTGGGCATTGCTACGCTCACTTCAGAGATTAACATCAAAAAGGACAGGGGAAAAATTAGTGAAGTTGATAAAAAAGTCAGGCTTTCTGATTTACCAGGTAATATGGGTATTGCCCATGTAAGGTGGGCCACTCATGGAATACCCACTAAAGCCAATTCTCACCCCCATACCGACTGTAATGGTACGGTTGCGGTGGTTCACAACGGTATTATTGAAAATTTCAAGGAACTTAAATCAGATTTAATTTCAAAAGGACATGTATTCAAATCTGAAACAGACACAGAAATCCTACCTCATCTTATAGAAAAGTACATGGAGTCAGGCAGTAATTTAGAGAATTCTGTAAGGACTGCTTTAAAATATATTCATGGGTCATATGCTATAGCAGTAATGTCCAGTTTAGAACCTGGAAAAATTATAGGAGTTAGGAAAGAAAGTCCATTAATCGTAGGAAAAGGAGACGGAGAGTATTTCCTTGCTTCAGACGTACCTGCTATTCTAAAGCATACCAAGAATATCATATACCTGGAAGACGATGAAATGGTTATCCTGGAGAAAAATGGACTTACTATTAAGAATAAATTGGGGGAAATAATTAAAAAAGAGGTTCACCTAATCGATTGGACTCCTGATATGGCGGAAAAAGGAGGTTACGATCATTTCATGATTAAAGAAATACATGAACAACCTGAAGCTATTAAAAACACCCTCATGGAATTAGCAGACATTGAAAAAATAGTTAATAAACTGGGAGATGTTAAAAGGATTTGTTTTGTAGCCTGCGGTACATCCTATCATGCTTCTTTAATTGGCAAATACTTGTTTGAAAGTCTGGGAGGAATACCCACTGATGTTTTACTGGCCTCTGAATTTAAATATTCTGCAGGGTCTCTGGATAAAGATACCCTGGTTATATTAATCAGCCAATCTGGTGAAACCGCGGATACTCTTAAAGCACTTAGAACTGCTAAAAAAACCTCAAAAACATTGGCAATCGTGAATGTACTGGGAAGTACCGCTACCAGGGAAGCGGATCACATAATTTACACTCGGGCAGGTCCAGAAATAGGGGTGGCGGCCACCAAGACTTATATCAGTCAGCTGACCTGTATATATATGCTGGCAGGATTATTATGTGGGCACGGTGATCTTATTGATAAACTAAACGAAATACCCCAGATTATACAGAAAATGCTGAATAATGAAGATTACATTAAAGCTATAGCTCAAAAATACCGGGATGCTCAGGACTTTTTCTTTATTGGTAGAGGATTTTCTTACCCTACTGCCCTGGAAGGTGCCTTGAAACTAAAAGAAATAACCTATATCCATGGTGAGGGCTATGCTGCTGGAGAATTAAAACACGGCCCCCTGGCTTTAATTGATGACGAAGTACCGGTTGTTGCAGTTACTCCACCAGGAGAAAGTCATGATAAGACCGTTAGCAATGTAGAAGAAGTAAGGGCCCGAGGAGCCCATGTAATTGCCGTGGGGGCAGAAAGTGATGAAAATATCCAATCAGAAGCAGAAGATGTGATTGGAGTGGATGATTCTATTGATGAAGTTATGTCCCCCATACCTTATGTGGTACCTTTACAGCTGCTTTCCTATTATATGAGTGTGGCCCGGGGTATTGATCCAGATAAACCTAAGAATCTGGCTAAGTGTGTTACAGTGGAGTAATTATTAAAATAAAAAATTATTTTTAATAAACCTCCTCCTATTTTTACCCTTTTTAACCCTGAAGTCATTAATTAGCATGTAACATTTTAGAAAAAATCTACTCTAATCTAAATACCCTGGCATATTTTTTTAAAAATTGCTAAAAATTTTTCAGTTTGATTTTTTTGGGAGTATTTCTTACTGGTCTTAACACATTGCTGGGAAACCTTTTTTTTCCAGGAAAATGGTTTTTGGTAAATTTCCATTATTTTAGAGGCCATGGTAAGTGGATAATTATTTTCCAGAATTAAAAAATCCAGACCTTCTTTTTTGAGTGTTTCGTGAGCACCGCAATTTCGGGTAACTAAAGGTATCATACCTGCACTCATGGATTCTAAAATAGAAACACCATATGCTTCATAATCAGCCGGGTGTATATACAAGGAACATTTTTCTAAATAAGGCTTGATATCATCTTTCTGGCCTTCTTTATGCAACCAGCTATAATCAACGTCCACATCATCACCACTGGAGCCAACTAAATAAAGTTCGAATTCATGATCCTTATTTAGTATTTTTAAGGCATCTATAAGTAAATCATACCTCTTATCAAATCTTTTATTTCCAATGAATAATAGTTTATTGGACTGGATATCAGCATTTATTTCAAAATGATTATTAATCCCAAAGGAATTGACCACATATATTTGGCCATAAAAATATTTCGAAGCTTCTTTTTTATTTAATTCAGATATGGAAATAATAGAATCAACTTTGGATACAAAAAATCTCATGATTTTCGATTTTAAAATGGGGGAATGAGGTAATATATAAAAAAGATTATCGGCATTTAAAAGAATTATCTTCATGCGAGGATTGAATATCTTTTTGATATATGCATAGGGCAAACACATTCCACCTTCTAAAAAAGCTATATCATAATTATTATCCCTAATTGCACCAAACAATCTTAATAACATTATAAAATAACTATTACCTGCATTAACATAATCAGATGTTATAACCGAAGCAAATGCCCCATGAACAGGATGAGATCCCTGGTGAATATATAATATTTTTCTATTCATTCGACTCTTTTTTTAGTTTTTTAAGTGACCTATAACTGGATAGTATAACATCCAATATATTTTAATATGTCAACTATATACTCATTTTTAATAATGGAATAAAATTTGAAGGGTTATTAATGAAATGTGAAATATGTGACAATCGTCTAAAAAATAAAGTTTTTTTAATTAAAGAAATGATGTTCGGATTTCATGAAGATTTTAAGTATATGGAATGCTCTAAATGCGGATGTTTGCAATTAATAAATTCTCCTGATGATTTCAGCAGATATTATAACTTTGATGATTATTATTCCTTCAAAAATGACGGAAAATTAAAAAGACTGCTCAAAAGAAAGTGGATTGAGAACGTTTTATTTAAAAGTAGTTTAATAGGTAGATTACTGAGTTTAAAGTTTCAAAAAAGTTTTTTTGATATTCTGGCACTTCAAAATATTGATAAAAAAACTAGAGTTCTGGATATTGGGAGTGGGAGCGGTGACCTGATAATAGCATTAAATGATATGGGTTTTGAAAAGGCAGTGGGTATAGATCCCTATGTAAAAAATGAATCAAGTTGTATAAAAAAAAAAATATACACCAGATTAGTAAATCAGAAGAATTTGATCTAATACTCTTTGATCACTCCTTTGAACATTTAATCGATCAATCTGAAATACTAAATAAGGTCCACGATCTATTATCTCCTGATGGAACGTGTATAATAGCCATGCCTGTAAAAAATGATTATATCTGGGATATTTATGGTGTGAACTGGGTTCAGATTGATGCTCCGCGCCATATTCTGCTGCATACCCGGGAGAGTTTTGATATCCTCCTTGGAAAAATCGGCCTTAAAATCCAGGAAGTAATATATGATTCAGATGAGTTCTTTTTTTATGGAAGTGAACAATATAAAAGAGGCATAGCACTGATGGATGGGAAATCCTATTTAATTAATCCTAAAAAAAGTATTTTCACTAAAAAAGAGATAGGGGAGTTTAGAAAGAAAGCACTTCTATTGAATAATAAAAATTTAGGGGACCAGTGCATTTTCATTTTAAATAAAAAATGAGGAAAATAGATAATGATGGAGTTTTAAGGCCTCCACTTTAAAATGAAAAATTTTTCTATCTCCTTAAAAGGATATCTTCTTTTGATTCTCTTTTTTTTATCTATAGCCATTTTTAATCCAGTGTAAGCATCTTTTTTAGCTTTTAGTATAATATAATTCCCCCGGGCTAAATTTAAAAAAATCTGGGAAATTTCTGCAATAAATATTAGGGGGAAATTCCAGAGGAGGAAGGAATAAGGTAAGTTCTTGAATAGTGTCCATGTATAATTTCTCCAGTTATGATATACTGTAAAGTCACTTAGTGGTAGCTTAGTCCCTCCTTTGTAATGCCAAACCACTGCTTCAGGGCAGTACCAGGAAGACCATCCGGCCCATCTTAAACGCAGAGCCAGATCAAAATCTTCATAATAGGCAAAAAAATCCTCGTCAAAATATTCTCCATCAATTTTAACATCTTCCAGGGCTTTAATTTTATACAAACAGGCCCCGGCACAGCACCCTAAAATTTCTTCTTCAACATCATATTTTTCAGTATTCTCATAGGCCCCTCTATTAAAACCGAGTCCATTTCTGGAATATTCCAGACCAGCTGAATCCAATAAATCAGGGTGTTGTCCCCAAATCATTTTAGGTTGAATACTTCCTGCTTCAGGGTGTTTATGGGCAGAAGAAATTAATTTTTCCAGAAATTTTCTTTCCACCGCAGTATCATTGTTCAAACAAATGATATACTTACATTCCGGGTCTTTTAATCCTTCAGCTATTCCCTGGTTGTTTGCTTTAGCAAATCCGTAATTTAAAGGATTTTTAATAATTTTAATTTTAGCAGAGTCTAGTTCCTTGGAATAATTTTCATTAATGTAATCAATTGAATCGTTATTTGGTGAATTATCCACCAATATTATTTTAAAATCATTATAAGTTTGATTCAAAATTGAAGAAAAATATTCTTCTAAAAATCTTTTTCCATTATAATCAGGGGTTATAATATAAGTCTCAGGCATGGAAAACTCCTAAAAATTTTTATATACACTTAAAATAGATTTAAGAATATGGTCCCAGGTGAAATATCTTTGAACCTTTTCATAACCATTTAATCCCAGTTTAGTGGATTTTGAATGGTTTTCAAATATAAACCTTATTTTGTTTCCTAATCCATCTAAATCGTAAGGTTCGACCAGATAACCATTATAGCCATTTTCCACAACCTCAAGGACCCCCCCAGATGCATAAGCAACCACTGGAATTTTACAGGCCCCAGCTTCAGCCAAAACCATTCCAAACCCTTCCCGGGTGGAAGGTAGTACCAAGACACTGGATTTTTTTATCTCTCTTATTAATTCTTCATAACTCAAGTTATCTAAAAATTTAACATGATGCTGGAGATTCATTTGGAGGGTTAAATTAATTAAATTTTCTTTTTCTATACCTTGACCCACAATAACGAGTTGAATATCACTGATTTCATTTTTTAATGAATTAATTACTCTTAGTAAATGGTCAACGTGTTTGTGGGGTGCTAAACGTCCCACGAATATTAAGGTATTCTCCTGCTTCTCATTGGTTTTTACTGAATCAATTAATTTCAGATCTACCCCGTTATAAACAACATCAATCCTGTTTTCATTAGTTCCATAATTTTCAATCAGTGATTTTTTGGTGGCATTACTTACGGTGATTATTTTATCATAAGGGAGTCTACACAAAAATTTTTCAACCATAGCAGCAGTTTTAGAAGATTGGATCCACTGATCATCACCTCCACTGCTTACATCATGAATGGTGGCCACCACTGGTATTTTTTTAAGTTTACCTGCCAGAAAAGAGGGAAAAAGAGGAGCATAGGTTTGTGCGTCGATAACATCATAATTGTGCTGTATAATCCACCTAAAAGTAGCTAATATGAATCTCATGAAATCCAGGGAATTTCTATGTGGAGGATTTTTAATAACCGGTCCGATATGATATACCTTAATTCCATCAATAATTTCGTGATTTTCTATACCTTCTATTTTCATACAGATTACATCTACCATATGTCCCTGGGCTACCAGGCGCTTAGCAATTTCAAAGTAGCGCCTTTCTCCTCCTCCCTGATAATGGGGAATAAAAAAATCAGATACTATGGCTATTTTCATGGGGATACTCATCCAGAAACTTAAATCAGTAGGAAAAATTTTATTTTAAGGGGATTACTTTATAATTTATTTAAAAGAGAATAATATTTATAGGTTTTTAATTGGGGATAAAATGACGAAAAAAGATTTAGATACTTCATTAACGCCTCAAAATGAGGCCATGGATATTATAAAACATTATTTTAAAAAGGAAATAGAAGGAGATTCTCTTGCACGGATTAAGGGGCAAAAAAAATTAAAAAAATTCTTAATTAAAACTGAAGATGGTTCTTATACTTTAAATTCAAATGAAGTATCAGGAAAATCAGAGACCATGCACACTCACCATGGTGCTATCACAGAATCTGTGGAAAAATTTGTTAAACCATCTCTTTTAGAAAATAAAAAAAATATTAAGGTTCTGGATATATGTTGTGGCCTGGGATATAATGCCGCTGCTCTTATAGACTATTTAGATCCTCTTTCAAAGGAGGATATAGTTTTAAGTCTGGATATGGTTGAAATTTCCACAGAAACTGTGGCTGCCGGTTTATTGATTCCCATCCCTGTGCAATCTCATCTTAATATAAAGAAAGCCTATGAAGAAGAGCTGATTAAACAAAAATTTGCCAAATTTAATCTGGTGGAACATGAAATACCCCCTAATTTGTTTTTAAATGTCATTATTGATGATGCCCGTAAGGCGGTTTTGGATCTAAAAGAGGATGTTTATGATGCCATTTTTTTAGACCCTTTTAGTCCATCTAAAGCCCCGGAACTCTACTCTGTAGAATTTTTAAAGGTTTTAAAGAAAATTATTAAAAATAACGGCGTAATATGTACCTATACCTCTGCCGCCCCGGTTAGGGCTGCTTTTGTTGAAGCAGGGTTTCATATAGGGGAAGGACCTAGTTTTGGTAGAAAATCAGGTGGTACGGTGGCCTCTTTATCACTTGAAAATATAAAAGAAGATATTTCAAGAGATGATGAGAGGATGATTGCACTTTCTGATGCAGGGATTCCATTTCGTGACCCCCATATGACTTTAAATGGATCTGAATTAATATTGAATCGTGTAAAAGAAAGAAAAATCGCCAGGGGTAATTTTAAATTTTCTTCGGCAGTTAAAACTCCACTTTTTTTGGGAAAACATATTGAAAAAGACAGATTAGGCCGTCGAATAGTTAGAAATACTAAACAGATGAATATTGATAACTTGAAGTCAAAAGAAGCATTTTATTTAATTTGTTTTCAATATGATTACTGTGGATGTGGATGTGGGAAACCTAGAATTTACAATTCCAGAGATAGAATAATTAAGATGAAAGATAGATTGTTTTTACACTCCTTTTGAAATTTTTTCCCTTGAAGGGATAGTTACACCTTGCAATCAATATTGTTTTCAGCTTTAATTTTTACATTCAGGTATTAAGAAAAATATAAATATTATGAATATTAAGTTTGTAGTGTATTAATCATAACATATTGATTTAATACAAACTAAGGGAGGAATCTATAAAAAGTGATTATTTCATACTAAAACAACAACTTTAATATCTAACCAGCAAATCTAATATAAACAAGATAAGGATTGGCTCTTTTTTCTAATAATCACAAATAACCGCATTAATATTCTGATTATCAGACTAATAATTCATATTTTAGAGGATCCTCCATTAAGGAGACAAAAAAATGTTTGAAATTAAAAATAAAGATAGTTTAGGAAGAACTGGAATTCTGAAAACAAAAAACGGTATAGTCAAAACCCCTGCTTTAATGCCTGTAATTCATCCCGGAAAACAGAAAATTAATGTTAAAGAGTTAGGGGCAGAAATAGTAATAACCAACGCATATATAATCTATAAGAACGAAGAACTTCGGGAAAAAGCTTCCAGTGAGGGAGTGCATAAATTAATTAATTTTGATGGTCCTATAATGACTGATTCCGGTTCTTTCCAGCTATCAGAATATGGGGATATCGATATAAATAATCAGGAAGTTATTGAATTTCAGGAACTGATTGGAACTGATATTGGTACTTCCCTGGACATACCCACCCCACCGAATGTTACTCGGAATCAGGCTGAAAAAGAGCTGGAGATAACTATAGAAAGGGCCCAGGAATCTTTAAAATATAGAAAAGAAATCCTCTTAAATTCAGTGGTTCAGGGATCGACTTTCAACGATCTAAGATCATACTGTGCTGATGAATTGGGAAAACTGGATGTTGAACTGCACCCCATTGGGGCAGTGGTACCCTTAATGGAAAGTTACCGGTATACAGATCTGGTTGATGTGGTGATGTCTTCGGTAACCCACCTTCCTGATTCCCGACCCCGCCACCTGATGGGTGCTGGACATCCCATGATATTTGCCCTGGCCGTGGCTATGGGATGTGATCTATTTGATTCTGCTGCTTATATCCTTTATGCAGAAGATGATCGATTTTTAACTCCATCGGGAACTTATAAACTGGAAAATTTGCAAGAAATGCCCTGTTCATGTGAAATCTGCAGCAAATACACACCTGATGACTTGAGAAGTATGGAAAAAAAAGAAAGGAAGCTTTTAATTGCTAAGCATAATCTGAATATTAGTTTTGCTGAAATAAGAATCATAAAACAAGCCATAGCCGATGGGAATCTGATGGAACTGGTTGAACAACGATGCAGGGTCCATCCTAGATTACTGGAGGCCTATCGACATTTAGCTAATTACGTGGATGACATAGAAAGATATGACCCACTTTATAAAAAATCAGCATTCTTCTATTCGGGACCTGAATCATTAAAAAGAGCGGAAGTTTATCGATACTTGAATAAAATGAGTAAAATGCCTAAAAAAAGTAGATTACTCCTTTTAAGTTCCAGTAGAAAACCTTATTCTTCATATTTGCCTGAAAAACTGGAGAAATTATATCATGTGGGGAACTCTACAAAATCAGGTGCAGAAGATTTACAGATAATGTTTGTTGATGTTCCTTTTGGGTTAATACCCCTGGAATTAGATGAGGTTTACCCTCTGGCTCAGAATGAATCTCCAGTTATTATCGATGAAACCGCCTGTGAATTCATAAAAAATTTGATTGAAAAGGTAACTGAGGATTATGAGGAAGTTATCATTGATGGTAGTTTAAATGAAAAATTTGATCTGGGCCTATATTGTGAATATGAATTTAAAGAAAAATTAATACTCAAAACTGATGAAAAAGAAAAAATAATTTCTGTAGCTGATTATCAATTTGGAAAAGGAGCAGGCTCGGCATTATTTGATGGTAAACTGAATATAGTTAAGAGTAAAAAAACAGGTAAAATAAGACATATTTATGATGATACTGAAAATTTGATTGGCACCATGCGGGCCTCAGATGGCTTTTTTGTTCTAAGTAAAGAGGGAGCCAGGAGGCTTCACTCCAGGATGAAATATCCTCAAAATAGGGTAGTAGTTAATGAAGACTCGGAACCATTTGCCCGGGAAGGAAAAAGTATATTTGCTAAATTTGTTATAGATTGTGATAGGAATATTAGAGCAAGTGAAGAAGTTTTAATTGTAAATGAAAATGATGAACTTTTGGCATTTGGCAAGTCATTACTAAATAGTGCGGAAATAATAGATTTCAATGTAGGTCAAGCAATTAAAACTAGAAAAGGAGGAATATGATGATACCGGGAATGGGTATGAACCCGAAACAATTGAAGCAAATGCAAAGAAGCATGAAACAGATGGGAATGGATATGAAAGAAGTCCATGGAGCTACCGAAGTTATCATAAAACTGAAAAATAAGGAAATAATCATCAAAAATCCTAAAGTCAATATAATGGATTTTATGGGCCAAAAGACCTATCAAATTACTGGCAAACCCAAAGAAAAAGCCATTGAAAGTGAATTGGTAATACCTGCTGATGATATTGAGCTGGTAGTAACTCAAGCAGGTGTAACCCCGGAAGAAGCAGAAAAAGCATTGAAAGAAACAAAGGGAGATTTAGCCGAAGCTATACTGAGGTTGAGTTAATGGCCATTATCGCCCATTTATCAGATCTGCATGTGGGTGCTGTAAATTTTAAAGAAGATATCTTATTTGAAGCAATAAAACAGATAAATAATTTAAATCCTGAAGCAGTAATTATAACCGGAGACATAACCGAAAATGGATATTATCATGAATATTTACAGGTGGCAGACTATCTGGAGCTAATTGAAAACCCGATGATGGTGGTTCCTGGAAATCATGATTCCCGACATATTGGAAATGAAAGCTTTGAAGAAATAATTAAACATCGCCATGGTACTTTAATTACTAATGATGGTGGAATAAAGATTATTGGTCTGGATAGTAGTGAGCCAGATTTAGATTATGGTAAAGTAGGTCGATCCCAGCAGTACTGGATGGAAAATGAATTAAGAAAAGCACATAAGAATAACCAGTATAAAATTATAGCTTTACATCATCATATAATTCCGGTGCCTAAAACCGGACGGGAAAGAAATGTGCTAACTGATGCAGGAGATATTCTACAATCTTTAATATATGAAAAGGCAGATCTGGTAATTTCCGGACATAAGCATGTGCATCATGTCTGGCATTTAGAGAACACCACTTTTGTTACGGCGGGATCTGTTTCCTCCTTAAAACTTCGTGGCAAAGATATTAATTCCTACAACACCTACCTTATCCAGGAGGATAAGATTGAAATTAAATTAAATGAGGTGCAGGGTAAAACTTATTTAATGGCCAGTTATGATAATAAATGTATTTTACCTTGAATCAATCTTAATGTCTATTAAATTATAAATCTGTGAAGGTGGTTAATTGAAAGTAATCATTGATGCCTCAAATGTAGCCCATTATGGAAAAAGGGCAGATGACAAGCCTCGTTTAAAAAATATTTCAAGTTCGATTGAGGCATTGAAAAAATTAGGCTATGAAGTCATAGTCATAGCGGATGCATCTTTACGCCATGAAATAGATGAAAAAGAATCTTTTAATCAGCTTCTAGATGAGGGTAAAGTACAACAAGTGCCTTCAGGTACTACCGCAGATCATTATATCCTTAAGCTTGCTGAAGAGGAAGATGCAAAAATATTATCTAATGATGTTTTCCGGGAATATTTTGACGAATTTCAAGATATTAACAGCCGTAGAATACCTTACACCTTAAAAGACGGTGAAATATCAATAGGTAGTTCTTCCAAGCCCAAGAAAGTTAAGAATATTCTGCAGAAAATTTCTTCAGACATCCTTTATGACTTTGAAAAGAAAAATGTTGATTCTTATCGCACCAAAAGAGGTAAAAAATTAAGTGGAATTGCCGTGGCCAAAGAAGTTATAGATCGTATTAATCGCAGCCAGGAAGAGGGAATCGAACCTAAACTGGAAGGGTTTTTAATGAAATTGCCTCTTTTTGAAAAAGTGATGAATATGGTTGAAGAAGCTGAAAAAACCAGCAATTTCATCATTTTCGTGCTGGTGCATCCACGAGACTATCGTGATGCAGTAAAGTATGCAGGTAATATTGCAGTTACTGTTGGAGACCGCTTAAAACTGGACCATGCGCCTTTAGTAGCAGTTCGTAATGATTTATTTACTAAAGCCGGAAGTTTTGAGCTAAATATTGTTTATTCTGATGAAGTGGTGGAAGAATCTCCCTACAATGTTAACATTACTATAAATGATCATGATTACTCTTTTGTCAAGAAAAACTCCCGTAATATTGCCAGTACAGTTGCTGCCCGGATTGGAACCTGGAAGTTTCCTATAGTGTCGGTTAAGCCCAGTATGTTAATGGAAAAACCAGGGCAATTTGATATTATTCTTGAAAAGGGAGGAACTGATTAATGGTCAACTATTTATTAAGAGGCTTGTTTAGTTTTTTCCTTAAAAACAAAGTCTTGAGTATTGGTACTAAATATTATCCCACCAATTCCCTGGAAAGGGAATATGTGGAAATGATAAACTATACTCAAACCATGCTCCTGGAGATAGAAAAAGCCAATATAACTACCAATCGGATATTTGAAAATCTTATAAATGAATTAGGACCACAAAATATTCCTGATACCAGGAAATTCATTGAATTAAAACCTGCCGAAGATAAAGTAGATGAATACGCTCTTTTAAGTAACATTGTAATGGGTAGTGATCGTTATCTTTACCTGGAACTATTTAACCAGGGTAAAATAATCCAGGAATTTGCAGGGATTATTAAAAAAGAAAATGGTACCATTATAGAACAGAGTTCCAGCGAGATAGTTGCCAAACTCTTATCCAAGAATGATGCCATCAGAGTGGCCATTGAATTAATTCGTTTAGGGGCCGATAAAGATATCAGTGTTAGAGCTTCGGTAGGAATGACCGGTGCTGCTGCCATCGAACGTTCCATAAATTTAAATAAAGAAATAGGGGAAGTTTCGGGAGTAGGTTTTACTAAATTAGGAGGGGAATTTGCCATAGTATTCCCTTCCAAGTTCTCTAAATTGAAGGGTGAACCTATTTATTATGATAACTATTTATTCATTGATGTAATTGACTCCACCCAGTTCATAGCTGAAAATGGAAGAGATTCCCTGGTGGAGATAATGAATGATATTAAGGCCTTCATTGAAAAAGAATGTAAGGGTAAAATAGAGGGTTATCGTGAAGGGGGAGATGACCTTATTGCCAATCTACCTACCAAAGATGCTGCCTTAAGGGCAGCCATAGATTCTTCATGGCATGGTTTAAATAACGGCGCAAAGATACGTTCAGGCATAGGTAGGAGCCGAAGAGAAGCTGGAGAAAGAGCACAATTAGCAGATAGTATAAAACTGTGGAACCCCAGTTCAGTGATAGTATTTGATCTGGCAGATGGTATCTACGGATATTTCATCCCCTCGGAATTTACCAGATCGGTAATAGAATTTTTATTACATAAAAAATCAGCCATGTTTTTGATATTCTTTTTAGTGTTTATTGCTACCTTCATAGGGTGGAATGTAGGATACTGGCAATTCGGATTAGTGGCAATTATCCTAGCTGTTATCTACGCCATTACTACATAAAGGAAAGTTATTTAAAGGGTTAATTATAGAAAATATAGCGGGAGATATTATGAGTCCAGAAACTGAAGGAAAAATTATGGTTGCACTGATTATTTCCTTAATTGCATTTGGATTTGGCTCGGGAGTGGGCATAGTAATAGCTATTTCCCAAAATGACACTACTTCACCATTTTCACTAAATTTTACAGAACAAAACCCTCAAATGCCAGTAATGAACCCTCAAACTACTGATTTGCAGGATCAAAGACCATCAGGATCACAGGATAACCTTGGATCAGAAGAAGTGTATATACCTAATAGCAATAAAAATACCACCCGACCTGGCAATAATAGTGAATCAAATAATTAGTATAAATAAGGTAGCATAAAGCCTTAAAAAAAATTTTATTCTTTTTTATTAATGTATTTTATATTATAAAGATAGTGATTTTAATGAAGATTATTAAAGGTGGAATATGTTCAGTTGATGGAGTGAAAGCTTCAGGTGTTCGTAAAGGCAAATATGGTATGGCCATAATATCAAATCCAGGTAGCAATGCCGCAGCTATTTTTACGTCAAATAAAGTCTTAGCTGCACCAGTAATCTTAACCAGGGAGCATATTAAAGACGGTGAAATTTCTGCAGTGGTAGCCAACAGTGGTAATGCCAATTGCTTTACCGGAGAACAAGGCCAGAATGACGCCTATAAAATGGCGGAAAAAGTAGCTGAAAAATTGAATATTACCCCGCAAGAGGTGGGAGTAAGTTCCACCGGAGTTATTGGAAGAGAAATACCCATGGAAATTATTGGTGAGTTAATAGAAGAGGGAATTAATGCTTTAGAAAACAGTGCTGAAGGATCAACTAAATCAGCAAAAGCCATAAAGACCACCGATACATATCATAAAGAATAATCAGTTGAAACCACTTTAAATGATGGTAAAAAAGTTAGAATCGGGGGAATCTGCAAAGGTTCCGGTATGATTGCTCCAAATATGGGCACCATGTTATGTTTTATAACCACAGATATTAAGGCCACCCCCCAGGAGCTGGAATCATCCCTTAAAAAAGCCGTTGATGAAAGCTTTAATATGGTGGTGGTTGATGGGGATGAAAGCACCAATGACACCGTTATAATTATGGCCAACGGGAAGTCGGGGAAAATAGATGAGAACTTCCAGAAAGCTTTAAATTTCCTGTGTATTAAATTAGCCAGACTTTTGGCCCGTGATGGGGAAGGAGCAACTAAATTGATAGAGGTTACCATTAAAGGAGCTTATAACAAAGAAGAAGCCCGTAAAGCAGCCAGATCCGTAGTTAAATCCCCACTGGTAAAGACTGCTGTTTTTGGCTCTGACCCTAACTGGGGACGTATAGTAGCTGCCGTGGGCTATTCTGGAGCACAAATGGATCCAGAAAAAATAAGTGTTATTCTATCATCTGATAATGAAGAAGTGAATATTGTAAATCAGGGTAAAGTAAAAGCATTTGAGAATACAGAAGAATTACATATAGCAGAAAAAATTATGCAAAAGGAAGAAATAAAAATTATGGTGGATCTGGGATTGGGTAATGATTCTGCCACGGCTTTTGGCTGTGATTTAAGTTATGACTATGTTAAAATCAATGCGGAATATACTACCTGAAAATCTAAATTTTTAGAAACTTTACCCGGGGTTATGATATGAAAACAGTTAACATACTAATTGAAGCACTGCCTTATATTAAGAAATTTCATAAAAAGAAAATACTGATTAAGTACGGCGGACACGCCATGATAGATGAAAATGCCATGGAATCCACTGCCAGAGACACAGTTCTTTTGAAGTATGTGGGAATGGAACCTATAGTAGTCCATGGTGGAGGTCCTGAAATATCCCGTTCAATGAATAAAATGGGTAAAGAACCCCAGTTCATAGAAGGACTCCGTATAACTGATGAAGAAACCATGGAAATCGTTAAAATGGTTTTGGTAGGTAAAATAAATACTACCATCGTTTCAAAAATATGTCTGCATGGCGGAAGGGGCATAGGGCTATCCGGAAAAGACAGCCGTTTAATCATGGCCCGAAAAAAAGACCCTCATGTAATTACCAATAGGGAAACTGGTGAAAAACAACATGTGGACCTGGGATTGGTAGGTGAAATAGAGTCAGTTAATCCAGAAGTGATAGAAATGCTCACTGAAAATAATTACATACCTATAATTTCACCTATAGGAGTGGATGAAACGGCCAGGACTCTGAATCTAAATGCAGATACGGTAGCAGGAGAAATAGCATCCCGGGTTGATGCTGAAAAACTAATAATTTTAACAGATGTACCGGGCATCCTGGAAGATCCGGGAAATCCAGATACACTCATTAAAAAAATAAATATAAGTGAAGTGGGAGAACTGGTAAAAAGCGGGATCATAACCGAAGGAATGCTACCTAAAACAATGACTTGTGCCCAGGCGCTTCAGGATGGTGTTAAATCAGCCCATATAATTGATGGGAGAATTCAGCACTCCATTTTACTGGAAATATTCACTAAAAAAGGTATAGGAACTATGATAAGCAAATAAATTTTTGATATAAATAAAATAAACCACTATAAAAAATTTATAAGATATTATGCATTTTAAGCATAATTTTGAATCTCTTCTATTTGTTTTGCCACCTCCCGGGCCATTTCCAGGGTGGAAGATTTCCCTCCTAAGTCAGGAGTAACTACTTTAGAATTTTTTAAAACAGTAATTACTGCTTTTTCTAAAGTTTCAGCCTCATAGCGCATATTTAAATAGTTTAACATCATTGATGTTGATAGTAGCATGGCTGCCGGGTTTGCAATTCCTTTACCCTCAATATCAGGTGCTGATCCGTGTATTGGTTCGAATAGTCCTTGTTTGTCTCCTATGTTGGCAGAAGGTATTAGTCCCAGTCCTCCTACCAGTCCTGCTCCCTCATCTGAGAGTATGTCTCCGAAGAGGTTGGTGGTGACCAGGACGTCGAATATATGTGGTTTGGTTAAAAAGTACATGGCGGTGGCGTCCACATAGAAGTCTTCTTTTTCCAAATCTGGA
>CAMYKT010000016.1 GCA_947259185.1 uncultured Methanobacteriaceae archaeon | reverse complement strand
CTAAAATTTTCTCAACTTCTTTATCATGAACCATAGCCCCTCCAGGGATAACCACATTCGATTTGACTTCTGCAAGGTCCAATAACTTTAAATCTTCATGAGTAATTAAATCAGCTATTTCTTTTTCAAGAGTAACCACATTTACCATATTCGCATCATCAACTAATTCAAAAAATTCTACTAAAAAAGGAGAAGCTAACTTGCTGGTTAAAACTGAAGCTTCTTTATTGATTTTAGGTAATTCTTTAAGTATATTATGGTTCTTTTTTTTCAAAATAGCGAATGGTAAATCTATTTTGTGCTGATAAAGTGGAAAACTAATCACTTTGAAAGAAAATTCATCAGAAATTTTGCGGACTAATGATTGAAATTCTTTATAGGTCTGGGGAGTTTTTCCGTCTAATATAGCTTTTTTATTCAGTATCAATCCCTGATAGTTGAAATTTGCAAATCTTCTTAAGGTAAATGATTTAACACCCCATTTTTCTAAATTTGTGCAGGTTTCAATTAGTTGATCTCCGTCATTTACCCCAGGAATAATTACAGCAGATGCATTGAGATCAATGTTTTCACAGAAGATTTTGAAGCCTTTAATGGACTCATCAGGATTAGAATCTCTCATCCATTTTCTTCTCAATTGAGGATTAGTGGAAAATACTGAGAAGCTTACTTCATCCACCCCCCATGAAATAAGTTTCTCAGCCATGATTTCATTTTTTATAGGTTTTCCACTGGTATATCCCAAATGAAGGGAAAAAGGTAGCTCTTTTATTTTCAAAACCAGTTCTTGCAATTCAGGGTAGTTAAGTATATCTGCACCGCCAATTACCAGGATCTGTAAATCCTCAGGACGCAACATACTCCAATTTATCTGAGAAAATTTTTTCACCAGGTTTTCTAAAACTTGATAAAGAGGTTTATAATTCTGAGATACTCTATCTGCAATATTTTTACAATAATCACAACCTACTTCATAGGGAGGGCAGTTTATGCACCCTGTTGGTTTTAAATTATTGAAGTCCACGTTTTTATAAAAACAAAACTCACAAAACCCTCCACAATCTATGCCACATCTGCCATGCACATCGGTAAAAATTTGCATTTTAACCCTAGAATAATTATATCTGACCTCCCAATAATACTTTTTCCCAAAAATGAATCTTAAGAGTACTCCATATATAATCTAAGTAAATATGAGTAAAATTAATAATAATGATAATAAATAAGTGCAGTTTAAGATATTACCCGATTTATAAGAATAATAATTAAATTGAAGGGCCCAGATTCTCCATTGCATTATTGTGAGAGGTCTGGATTTATATAATTAGAAGCATCATAACATAATCACTATTAATTAGTTATGAGGTAAACCCATTGATTATCAGCACTTTAAGGGATGATAAAAAAAAGGAAGGATCTCCTTTAATTAATGAACATGGGCTGTCTTTTCACATCCATAAAGAAGAATATAATATTCTTTTTGATATGGGGGCCAGTGAATCTTTTGCCTATAATGCCCAAAAAATGGGTATCGATCTAAACAATATTGACCTGGCTGTTATCTCCCATGGACATTATGACCATGGAGGAGGATTAAAAACTTTTTTTAAAGAAAATAAAAATTCAGAAGTTTATTTAAAACCATTAGGGAAATATTATAGGCTAAATGATCCCCTATCCCCCCAAGAAATTAATCTGGATATTGATGTTCTAGAAAAAAATAGCTTACGATTGAAATACATAAGAGAAAATAGGGAAGTTTTGCCAGGAATACACCTCATTAGCTCCATTATCCAAAAGTATGATTCTCGCCAGGATAATAACGGTTTATATAAGATGAAAAATGGAAAAATGGTCCGGGATGATTTTGATCATGAATTATTAATGATATTGGAAGAAAAGGATAAGATAATCATTATAAGTGGATGTTCCCATCAGGGCATACTTAATATGATAGAAACCGCCTGTAATCTTTTCCCTCAAAAACATATCAAGGCCATTATTGGTGGTTTTCATCTAATTTATCCCACTGAATTTAGCCAAAAAAAAGATTATTCCACTCATATTAAAAAAATTGGGGAAAAAATAGCAGAATATCCTGTAGAAATGATTTATACTGGACACTGCACCTCCGAAAAATCTTATAATATTTTAAAAGAAGTTTTAAAGGACAGGTTGAATTATGCTTACACCGGTACGGTGATTTATCTGTAGATTGTTAAGCCAAATATTTATTAAATATTTAATATAAAAATAATAATATGAACCGGAGGAATGATTTTAAAAAGGCAACATTTATAATTATTTTAATTATTTTTTTATCCCTATCTTTTTCCATTGCTCACCAGCCTCGTTTAGCCAGTGATAGTAGTTCCCTGGAAAACCCTATTGTGGTGAGTAATCCTGAGATTTCCCAGGCATTTTATGGAGATCTTAATGGAAATCCAGCTTATTATAAAATAAGTAGCAAGGAAGAGTTCAGATTATATGTTAATTTGCTGGTTCCTGATACTCCCGGATCCGGTGAGAAACTGGTATCTGCTGAGATTTTAGATGAAAATCAGAATATACTGGCCAGTTTAGATGGAAATAATTTTGATTGGGAAGTCTTTTTTGAACCTTTTGGAGGAGATAGTTACCTTAAAGGTCCTGAATTTAACCAGACCGTCCCGGCAGGTACTTACTACATTAGAGTATTTAATAATGAAAATCAGGGCATTTATTCCCTGGCAATAGGAGATATTGAAACTTTTCCCCCAGATGAATCATTAAATGCTATTTTACTATTACCCATTTTAAAAGCTGGTTTTTTCCAGGTGCCGGTGGTGGAAGTCTTCCCACAATTTTTAGGAATTATTATAGCACTGGGAGTATTTATGGTGATCTACACTCTACTAATTAAATCCCGAAAATCAAATGAAACACTCCAGGTAACCCTTAAGGTTATATCTTCAGTTAATACACTCCTGGGGGTGGGGATAATTATTACCGCAGTTATGTGGATATTCAGTTACTCCCAAAATCCTCGAAATATTCTGGGAGGTATTGCCACCCTTTTGCTTCTCTTTATCGTGATACTCCACTGGAATTTGAATTCTAATTTTAAAAGTATTTCCCCTGAATCACTTCCCCTTAAAAAAAGTACTATTTTAATGATATTCTGGTGGTTATTTGTATTTTTAAGGGTAGTTTTAATCTAGAAAATGAAAATATAGAATTAATTAATCCATTAATTTTGTTCTCATTTAAACCTATAAATTAATGGAGTATTTTTTTTAAAATAAACTAATTATTTAGAGATTATTTCCAATAAAAAATAATTATAATAATAAAATAAAATAAATCTGCTGTTATTATCCTCCTTAATAGCCTATATTAAAAAACAGGTTTAATCGAAACATTTAATATTTGATACAGCAGATTAGGAAGTAAATGATTTATATTTGACCATAACTATTATATTGTTCTAAATAAAAACTAAGTTAATAAACATTTTTAAGGGTAAATTATATCTTATCATAATATAAAGTAAATCAAATGGAATTTAGATTAAAATTAGAAGCTTATATTTATGATATTAATTTTAGAATTACATGCGCATTTTTTAAGAGATTAAGGTGTTTCAATTGGATAAAATAAAAATAGCAATAATCGGTGTGGGTAATTGTGCAAGTTCCCTCATCCAAGGAATACATTACTACCAGGATAAAGACGCAAGAGATGCCATTGGACTCATGCATTGGGATATAGGAGGATATCTTCCCAGTGATATAGAGGTGGTGGCAGCTTTTGATGTAGACAAACGAAAAGTAAGTAAAGATGTCAATGAGGCTATTTTTGCCCGACCCAACTGCACTGAGGTTTTCTGCGATAATATACCCTCCAGTGGAGTTAAAGTATCCATGGGGCATATTCTGGATGGTGTGGCCACCCATATGGATAACTATGAAGATGATTACACCTTTTTAGTTGCTGATGAAGAACCAGTTGATGTAGTGGAAATTTTACAAAATAGTGGTGCGGAAGTAGTATTAAGTTACTTACCGGTGGGATCTGAAGAAGCCAGCCGCTACTATGCCCAGTGCTGTTTGGATGCAGGTGTAGCTTTCATTAACAACATGCCTGTTTTTATAGCCAGTGACCCCCAATGGGCTGCTAAATTTGAGAAAAAAGGCATTCCTATTGTGGGAGATGATATTAAGGCCCAAATTGGAGCTACCATTACTCACCGTACCTTAGCCAATCTTTTCCGGGAACGAGGAGTGAAGTTAGATCGTACTTATCAAATAAATACTGGTGGAAACACTGATTTTCTTAACATGCTTAATCGGGATCGCTTAGATTCTAAAAAAGAATCAAAAACAGAAGCTGTCCAATCAGTATTAGGCGAAAGGATGGATCCCCATAATATCCATATCGGTCCCAGTGACTATGTGCCCTGGCAGCAGGACAATAAGATATGTTTCCTGCGAATGGAAGGTAGAACCTTCGGTGATGTTCCCATGGAAATTGAGCTTCGCCTTAGTGTAGAAGATTCCCCTAACTCTGCAGGATGCGTAATTGATGCTGTAAGGTGCTGTAAATTAGCTTTGAATCGAGGAATAGGCGGTGTTTTAACATCCATATCATCATATACCATGAAACACCCCCCAGAACAGTTTACAGACGATATAGCAGCAGAAAAAGTTGATAAATTCATTGCAGGAGAATTGGAAAGATAATATTCCTTAAAAAATATTATTTTTCCCATAAAACTGTAAAATTACGAATTATTTAAAAAACTAATTTTTTCATTCTAACTCTGGTTTCATAAAAAGGAGTACCCTGTCCTTCCTGACTTATCATATCCCGGGTTAATACGTTTATTCCTTTATTATATTTTACCCAGCCACCCCGGTAAGTTACCACCACATCTTTTCTGGTGTTTTTGCTGGCATTTACTCTGACTTTAAGCTTACCTGTAGGGGACTCCAGAATTATTATTTCTCCATTTTCTATTCCATGTTTATCCAGCAGTTCAGGATGGATCATTACCTCTAAAAATTCTTTTACATGTTCACCATTTGGTATCTCTGAGCCAACCCACCAGGAAGGCATTATAGATAATAAATGCAAATCATATTCTTTTTTTGAAAAATCCTCTTCAGGAAGTTCCGATACAAACTCAAATTTACCAGAAGAAGTAAAAAATTTTTTATTCCCATAGGGAGTAAATGGAATCTCTGGCAGCCTAACTGGTTTTTTTAGAAGATCATCCAGAATAAAACCTTTTTCTATAACTGGACGGGCTATCCTTTTTAGCCAGAAATAGGGGCTTCCTTTCATTTCATTTTTAAAACCAAGTCGATTAGCAAGTTCCTGAAATATCCATAATTCTGAACGGGCCTCTCCCCGGGGGTTTACCACCGGATTAAGGGGTGAAATGTAATTATGACCATAGCTCCCCACCAAATCCATATCTTCCAGAAATGTGGTGGTGGGTAAAAACAAGTCTGCTTCCTGGCCGGTGTCATTTATTACCTGGTCCATTACCATACAGTATTCTACCTTTTTAAATGCTTTTTTAACCTTAGTGGAATTCGGGGCCATGGCCAGAGGATTGCCAGCAGTAACCACAATCATTTTTATAGGGGGATTTCTGGCATTTAAAATAGCCTCACCAATAAGAGGCATGGGTATTTTACGGGAATTTGTGGCCAATTCATCTCCTTTCCATTTTTCATCAAAGTAAGCGTATTCATCAAATCCCTGGCTTACTCCCCCTCCAGAAACACCAATATTGCCACTGAGGGCTGCCAGGGCATCCATGTACCTTAGACTGAGATGCCCCTGATAATAGCGGTGCACCCCCCAGCCGGCAATGATGCTGCTTGTTCCAGAAGCATATATATTGGCCAGTTTAATGATTTTCTCCAGGGGAACATCACAATGCTTAGATAGTTCTTCTAAAGAGTAGTGGTCTAATAATTTTTTGAATTTAGAAAAATTAATTGTGTGTTTATCAATAAATTCCAGGTTATGCCGGTGGCCTTCAACTATAATCCGGGATACTGCCAGGGCAAGATAGGGATCTGATCCAGGTTTGGGTTGAAGGAATAAATCACAGTTGCAGGCACTGATGGTTTTAACCGGATCAATAACCACCAGGGACGTGCCCTTTTTTCTGGCTTTTAAAAGGATTCTCCATAAATGAATATCAGTTACAGCCGGATTACGACCCCATATTATAATGGCCTTACTATTTAGATGATCCAGAGGATCATGGGATATTCTAAGGCCCATATCCATTTCTTGTCCGGCCTGACCCGTCCCACCACAAAGAGTCCCATTAAGAGTGCTTACTCCTCCCATTAAATTGAAAAACCGATTGTTAAGTAATCTAAGAGCAGTTCTAGCCCCAAAGCCCTGATAATATAAAATAGAATTACTACCATATTCTTCTGCAATATCCTGAAGTTTCATGGCAGCTAAATCAAGAGCTTCATCCCATTGTATCTGTTCCCATGAATCTTCAACTTTTTTTAATGGATTTAAAATACGTTGGTGACTGTAAAAACGATTTTGAAGATAATGCGCCGTATTTATACATAAAAAACCTGCAGTTATGGGATGTTTCCGGTTTCCATGCAAAGATTTTATTTTTCCTTGATCTACCCGGGCCTCTATGCTGCAGGAACCCGGGCAGTCCCTGGTGCAGGTAGTATAAATTTTTTTCATAAAATTAATTAAAAATTTATTTAAAAAATGAAAAAGTATTAGTTTATTTCAATGCAGTCCTCAGGACATACATCCACACAAACTTCACATTCATTACATTCTTCTGCATTTTGTACTTTTATTTTATCCCCATCAACTACCAGAATTTCCATAGGACATACATCCACACATTCTGCGCAATCTGCTCCTTCACAGTCTTCATGATCTATAACTACTTTAGCCATAATATCTCTCCTGTTAATTAGATTTTAGTTTTTTAGAAATTAATAATATAATTTAGAATTTTTGAACTATAGTAATATAAGGATTTCTGTTAAAAAATTATTTAGCAAATGATGCTGCCTTTAAAATAGCACTTTCAAGATCGCCTTCATATTCTAAAATATTTATACCTGATTTTTTAAGCTTGATAAATGGTTCCTTACCTATTTTAGAACATACAATCATTTGGCAATCTTTCAATAGTTTGTATCTTATATTGAAAATATCATCATGATTTTTATGTTTCTCCGGTCCTGTATTTCTTATTTCCAGGAAATTTACCTTCATATTTTCTAGTTCGAAAATCAAAAAATGGGGAGAATTTCCAAAGTGATAATCTACCTGCTGGCCATTGGAGGATGCTACTGCTATTTTCATATTTTATCATCCCTTCCCGGTTCATAGTATCTCTCTATGATGGTGTTGGTTATCGTATCCAGGAGATTCAATCCAGCCTGGTAGCCAGTTATGTTGATTCTTTGAGCACCTATCCTGTCAAAAACAGGAAAACCCACTCTGATTAAAGGAATATTTTTTTCTGAAGCAATTCTGGCTGAATAGGAGTTTCCCAAAAGTAGTTCTACGTCTTCTTCTACTATTTTTTGTTCTAGATCATAGAGGTCTCCTCCAGATATTATCTGGATATCATGACCATGTTCCCGGGCAAGAGACTCAATTTCATCCTGGAATATATTGCTTTGTGTTCCGGTACATACTACCACCGGATGCATTCCCAATTCACTTAAGAATCTAGTGAGTCCAGTCACCATGTCTGGCTCACCGTAAATGGCCACCCGGCGTTTATAATTATAAGCATGGGCATCCACCATAGCATCCAGCAGCTGGCCCCTCTGTAACTTTATCTTTTCCGGTATTTTTTTATTTCCCACAGCAGATAACGTCTCAACCAGCTGGTCAGTGGCACTTAAACCCACTGGTAATGGAATATTAATTAATTTAACCCCGAAATTTTTTTCCAGAAATATTCCTGCAGAATCAGCATGCCGGGATATACATATAGTGGCCCTGGAATGAATTGTGTCTTTTATTTGAGCAATGGTGGTCCCCTGTGAAGGAATAAAATTAATTTCACCATTTAAAGGTAAATGAAGTGATTGGGAAGTATCCGTTAGAATAATGCTTTCCAGTCCCATTTCCTGCAAGAGAATTTTCATACTAAAAACATCAGAGGGAGATATCAATCCCGTTATCAAATTTATTTTGCCATTATAATTTTTATTCGTATATTTAGGGTCTCCTCTTAAGTTATTCAATTTTTTATCAGTGTAAGTGGATCCAATGGTTGATTTTTCCTCGGAATGGCGCACAGAAACCGGGTTTACTAATTTTTCTACCAGGGCCCGCAAGGCCTGATTATAACCTTCAACATGAGATCCAGTATAACTGGGAGTGGAGATGGGAATTACTGGAAAATCATTATTACTTTTAAGGAAATTAGCAATTATTAGTTCCATATCATCCCCTATAGTTTCGGTAAGGCAGCTGGAAGTAACTCCAATAAGTTCTGGTTTATATTGCCGGGTGATGGTGTCCAGTGCTTTAATAAGATTTTTCTCGCCCCCATAAACCACTGTACTTTCACTCATGGAAGTGGAGGAAATATTTATAGGTTCCCGGAAATGGCGACATAGCTGGAACCGCATATAGGTACTGCATCCCTGGGACCCATGTATCAAAGGCATGGCACCTTTTACTCCTAAAAGCACATGTACCGCCCCTAAAGGCTGGCACATTCGAGCAGGGTTAATAACTGCAAACTTCTTATCCGCAGATGGAGAAATCATTCCCTTCCATGCGAGAGAATTTTCCACATCTTTAGTTGAAAAATCTCCACAGCCATCCTGTAAGTTTTTTTCAGATTTTGGCATTTTTAGCCCCATTAAATTCATTAATTCCATTTTTAAGTTTTTTTTTGGTATAATTCCATACCGGACTGGATACCGCCTGATCCAGATTTTTAGCAAAATTTATATATCCCTGAAAACCAGAAAAAGAGGTTATGCGGTCATGATTAAATTCACAAAAGGGTATTCCCATTTTCAGGGCCATATATTTTTCTTTAGCACCTGAAATCACCAGGTCAGGCTTATATTTTTTCAGTAAATGGTAAAGTTCCCTGACCGGCGCATCATCCACGATCAATGTTCCCTCCTGTACCGTGTCTCTGATTTTCTGATAATCTTCAGGTAGTCCATTCTGAGTCCCGGTCATAATCACTTCCATGCCCAATTCCTCAAATGCCCTTACAAGGGACCATGCTTTATTTCCTCCCACATAAACCGCTACTTTTTTGCCTTTTAGTATTCTATGGTAAGGTTTAATAGCATCTTCTAACCTATTTATTTCCTCTTTTATTAACTGTTCTGTCTTTTTTAACATTTCAGGATTATTAAAAAACTGAGCAATCGATTGCAGTGAGCTTACGGTATCCTCTATTCCAAAGAAGTTAACCTTGAGATAGGGAATATCATATTTTTTTTCCATCTGCCGGGCAATGTAATTAGAGGACTTCTGGCACTGAACAATATTAAGATGGGCCTGATGGGATCGTGAAATATCCTCCACCCGGGAATCTCCAGTTAGGGTAGAAAGTACATGTATGCCCATTTTTTCCAGTAATGGTTTTATGCCCCATAAATCCCCGGCCACATTAAATTCTCCCACAATATTCAGGGTAAAAGGGTGATTCGGGGAAGCTTTAGTGGAAGTACCGATTAAATAATCCAGTAATGCATCACCGGCTAATTGATGCCCCAGCGACTTATTGAAGCTTCTGAATCCTTCTGATTGAACCGGTATTATTCGAGTTGAAGTTTTTTCTTGAGCCAATTCACATACTTTTTTAAGATCGTCTCCAATGATACCCACCACACAGGTGGCATAGACAAATATAGCAGGAGGGTGATATAACCTGTTTATTTCCAGGAGGATATCCATAAGTTTTGTTTCGCCCCCAAATACTATGTCTTTTTCCTGTAAGTTAGTAGAAAATCCGGTTTTGTATAATTTACTGCTGGAACTTAGGCTCCCTCTGATATCCCATGTGCAGGATGCACATCCTATGGGTCCATGGACCAGGTGCACTGCATCGGTAATGGGCATCAACACCACCCGGGCCCCACCATAAACACAGGATCTCTGGGTAACTGCCCCTGGGATGGATGATTTATTACAATCAGGGGCGGATTGTTTCCCTTCTTTTTTAAAACAGCGGTGTTTTTCACGTGATTTAAGGGTATCTATAACCTTATCCGGAAGGGGAGAAAATTCTAATATCCTCCCATTTTCACCATTTTTAGTAGTATCTACCTTTTTATGTTGTTCTTTTGCCATTTAATGACCTTTAGGTTGCTAATAAATAAAATGGAAAAATTATATTCCATTCTTTTAAAATAATTTATTGTTGTAGTTTCCAGTGAACTGGATCATAGTACTCTTCCAGTACCGTATTGGTTATTCGGTCCAGGAGGTTTATTCCCCCCCTATAACCTACAATAGGAACTCTATGATAACCTACCCTGTCATAAACCGGGAAACCAACTCTGACTAAAGGTATGTCCAGGTCTCTGGCTATTAATCTGCCATCCGAATGACCAATTATGATATCGGTTGGTTCTTCCTCCAGTCTTACTTCCATGGACCTTAAATCATGGCCATACATTATTTCAACCTTGCCATCTGCTTTTTTGGAAACTTCTTTCATGTCATCTACAAATTCCTGGTTTTCGACTCCAGTACATACCAGCTGAGGGGTCATGCCCAGCTCACAGACAAATCCAGCAATTCCAGTAACCATATCAGGATCACCATAAATAGCAGCTGTTTTTCCAAAAAGATAACGGGAAGTAATATCTGCCATGGAATCAACCAGTAATCCTCGTTCATCCAGTAATTCATCAGTTATTTCCGCATCACTGAACTTTTTAACGTTTCTTAGAAACTGATCTGTATTTTGTAGTCCAATGGGAAAGGGACCTATAGTGGAAGGAACTTTATATTTTCTTTCCAGTACCCCGGCTGCCTGGGCACCATAATTACACAAGGATATGGTTCCTGAACTATTTGAACAATCTTCCAGTTCCTGAACAGGAGTACCTCCTTTGGGATAGTATGGTTTAAACTGCGTAGAGCCGGGTCTTAATGGAGAATCAAATGGATCAGAGGTATCGGTAAGCATTATACTTTCTTGACCCATCATATTCAGTATGTGCTTTATCTCTCTGATATCCCCCGGATTTACTATTCCCGGTATAATATTCAATTTATCATTACCATTAGCTGGTTCTAGGGCCACCTGATCTACCATAGCCTTTATGGCATTATCGTATCCCCGGTAGTGGTGTTCCACAAAACTAGGAGTGTTAATAGCAACAATTTTTATTTTTTCCGCTGCATTTTCCCCCAGGCTTTCTTTGATTTCCTGTCGGGCAGTTTTAATAAAACCATCCACATCATCTCCAATTATTTCACTAGAACAGGTAGTAACCACACCAATCAAATCAGGAGTAAATCTGGATGCTAAATTTCCCAATCCAGATATCAGATTTCTTCTTCCCCCAAATACAGCCGCATCTTCATGCAAAGAAGTTACTGCAATTTCAGATGGTTCCCGAAAATGACGGGAAAACCCATATCTAACAAAGGTAGAACATCCCTGTGAACCATGGACCAGTGGAAGACCCCTGCTTATACCTGCTACTGCAAACATAGCCCCCAGTGGTTGACAGGTTACCAGGGGATTTATAATAACATTCCTCTCTCTTTTAGTTACTTTTACCTCACTCATTTAATCATCACCTGTAATTGAAATCCTTATATCCCGCCTCCACCAGCGATTATAATATAGGATCATCATTATCCTTTAAATTTTCCATCCCAGTATTAATGAAATATATTAATAGATTTAAAACCTTATTTTGCCTTTAATTTTATATTATCACCTGATTCAACTTCTTCAATTAATTTCGGGGTTTTTTCTACCTCTTCCTTGAACTCCACCAGATCCCACACCGGGTTGTAAATTGCAGCATAAATATCCTTTGCCAGATTTATAAATCCTTCAAATCCGATGTAAGGTCCGTTTTCATAGGAATGGATAAGTACGCAGGGTAATTGTAGTTTATGAGCCAGATATTTTTCTTTAACCCCGGATAACATTATATCCGGTTGATATTTTTCTACAATCTCTTCCATTTCCAGAGAGTTAGGGTCATCCACAATAACCGTATCCTCCTTTACCCTTTCTTTGATTTTTTCATAACCATCTTCATGTTCAAACATGGTGGATACGGCCACCACTTCCATCCCCAGGCATTCTTCCAGTGGACGGGGAAGGTGCCAGTTTTTAGGACCTCCTGAAAAAACCCATACCTTTTTACCCTGCAATTTTTCCTTATAAAATTCTAAATCAGGCTTTATCTTATCCATACGATCTTTTATTACTGCCTCTGTCTTATCTTCTAGTCCAAAATGCTTTCCAATGGCCCTTAAATTTTCAGCACAGTAAGTAGGGCCAAAAAAGTCCACTTTCATGTAGGGTACGCCGTATTCCTTTTCAATGAGATCTGCTATGTAGGTGGCTGATCTCTGACAGCGAACCAAACTTAGTTTTGCCCGGTGCATCCAGCAGATCTCGTCATGACAGCAATCCCCGGTGAAAGTGCTGAGAATATTAATCCCCATCTCCTCAAAATAGGGTTTAAGTATCCACAAATCTCCGTCAATGTTGTATTCTCCAATGAGGTTAACATCATAAGGTGTGGTTTCCGGGGGTTCTTTAGTCCCCACCAGGTGCTGGAAAAGAGTGTGGTTACCCACATGGTGTCCTTTGGACTGGGTGGGTCCTGAAAATCCAGGGGCATTGAAAGCCACCACATCTTTTCCCAATTCCTCAGATAGTTCTTTAACCACCCCATCCATATCATCCCCGATTAAACCAGTGGTACAGGTAGCATAAGCATATATGGCATTTGCTTCAGGAAATTCTTTTGCAGCTTCTAATATGGATTGCCTGAGTTTTTTCATACCTCCGAACACCACATCCGATTCTTTAAGATCTGTTCCCATAATATATTTCAGATTAAAGTTTTCCAGAGGAAATTTCCCACCATCAGGCATGTCTGGAGTGGTTGGATATCTTTTAGTTCCATATCCATAGGCGGTGCATCCTACTGGTGAGTGTACCACGTGGGCAGCATCCTTTACGGCCCCAGTAATAACTCCCTTAACCCCGGCAAAAGCACATCCCCTTTCAGTCATGCATCCCGGGATGGTTTTGGTGTTACAGGAAGGAATTTCCTGAGCAGGGTCGGCATTATCTTTAATATAAATGTGTTTTTTTCTTTCAGGAATAGATTTATCCACTTCAAAAAGGTCATGAGGCATAATTATTCTCCTAATTTTCTTAAAAAGTTTTTATAATTTTTATTTTATTTTGATAAGTCATTTAATGGATATTTATTAGCTTATGGCTTCAATTCCGTTTTCTTTAGTTCTAACCCGTACTGCTTCTTCAACAGGCGATACAAAGATTTTCCCATCCCCTCTATTTCCTGTTTGATTAACCCTCATTATGGCTTCTACCACCAGAGAAGCATCTTCATCATCCACAATTAGAGACAGTAATCTTTTGGGAATGTAACGCATGGTTCCCTCTTCGTTTAAGAGTTCTTTTTTTTGGATCTCAAATGATACTTCTCCAATTATGGCTTTTTGTTTACCCCGGCCCATTACTCGATTAGCAGTCATAGCTGGAAATCCAAGGGCATTTAAAACCTCTTTGGTATCAGTCATTTTATTAGGCCGAATAATGGCAATTATTTCTTTTATTTTGATCACCTGCATTGATTTTAAGGCAATTTATTGAATAAATGAAAGTATTTTCTAAATATTCATAATCCCCTGGTTCTAGTTCTAACGGTAAATGCATCATCAACTGGGCTTACAAATATTTTTCCATCTCCAAAATTTCCAGTGTAGGCAGATTCTGTTATCAAATCAATTATTTTTCCGGTATCTTCATCTTCAGTTACCAGTAGCAGCATCACCTTAGGTAGCTCATCATAGTAAACCTGGTCCAGCTGTATTCCTTTTTGTTTTCCACGACCTATTACATCCATTTTAGTAAGGGCTACATGTCCTGCTTCTGATAAAGAATCCACTATTTCTTCTGCTTTATCTGGCCTTACAATTGCTCTAATCATTTTCATCTGACTTTCTCCTTTTTAATCCAGGGCCCCGTATTTAACCACCAGTTCTTCCATTTCATCCATGGACATAGGGGTGGGGATTACGAAATTTTTATTTTCAATTATTTTGCGTCCCAGTTCTTTGTATTCCATGGCCTGGTTACATTCCGGATCAAATTCAATAACTGATTTTTTATTGAATTCTGCTTTTTGGACAATATTATCCCGGGGGACAAAATGAATAAGCTGAGTCCCAATTTTTTCGCAGAATTCTTCCATTAATTCCATTTCACCATCCACATTACGACTATTGCATATTATTCCCCCTAATCGTACCCCGCTTTGATGGGCGTACTTTACCATGCCTTTACAGATGTTATTAGCCGCATAAAGAGCCATCATTTCACCAGAAGCGACTATATATATTTCTTCAGCTTTTCCATCTCGAACAGGCATGGCAAATCCTCCACATACCACATCCCCCAGTACATCAAAGAATACAAAATCAAGGTTTTCCTCATATACTCCATGCATTTCCATAAGGGATATGGCGGTGATTACTCCCCGGCCAGCACAGCCCACCCCTGGTTCTGGCCCTCCAGATTCTACACATTTTATTCCTTTAAATCCAGTTTCAACCACTGCTTCAGGTGTACATCCTTCTTCCCCCAGTTCTCTTAAGGTATCCATCATGGTGGTCTGCATTTTTCCACCCAATACCAGCCGGGTGCTGTCTGCTTTTGGATCACAGCCATGTATCATTACATTTTGATCCTGAAATTCTGCCATAGCAGCAGCAGTATTCTGTTGAGTTGTAGATTTTCCAATTCCACCTTTTCCATATATTGCAATTTTTCTTACCATAGCAAACTCTCTTAAAATTTTTTAATACAAACCGTTATCGGAATACGGAAGCATATTTCCGATTAAGTTTGATAGGTGAAGGTTGTATGACCTGCCATATAAATTTTTCTATAGATTCAATCAAAAGTTGAAAAAAGTAAGCTATTGCTGATTAATTAATGATCAAATATGCACCTTATTCTTATTAAGATATAATATTTTTCAATTAAAATCCTTGAGAAATTAGAATATTATTCAAAATCTTACCCTGAATAAAAGGGATGAAAAAAATAATACTATAAACTGATAAATTATAAATATCCTTAGTATAAGTATAAGAAACTAAAAAACCGGGGCATGGATTTTTGAGAAGTATTTAAGGTAGTACTTACTAACTATATAAAGATATTCTAAGTTTTGAATTATTTAAAGTATTTCTTGTGAGGGTCATGATGAAAAAAATAAAAATCGTAGAGACTGCATTTCGGGATGCACACCAGTCACTTCTGGCTACCCGGATGAGAACCCGAGATATGCTTCCCATTGCAGAGGAAATGGACAATGCAGGGTTTTATTCTCTGGAAGCCTGGGGTGGTGCCACCTTTGATACCTGTATAAGATATCTAAATGAAGATCCATGGGAAAGGCTACGTAGCCTCAAAGAACATGTTAAAAAGACCCCCCTACAGATGCTTCTACGGGGACAGAACCTGGTAGGTTATAAACATTACCCGGATGACATAGTAAAAAAATTCGTGGAAAAATCTTATGAAAATGGTATTGATATTTTCAGAATTTTTGACGCTTTAAATGATATAAGAAATATGGAATACGCTATTAAAATAGCTAAAGACCAGGGAGCTCATGTACAAGGAGTAATAAGTTATACCACCAGCCCTTACCACACTATGGAAAAATATGTGGAATTTGCCCAGGAATTAGAAGCTTTAAACTGTGATTCGGTGGCTATTAAAGATATGGCAGGTCTAATTTCACCCCATGATACATTCGAATTGGTTAAAACCTTAAAAGAAGAAACTGATTTAATGGTGAATTTACACTGTCACTGTACCAGTGGTATGACTCCCATGAGTTATTATGCTGCCTGTCAAGCAGGGGTGGACATAATTGATACTGCAATTTCTCCATTGTCATGGGGAGCTTCTCAACCACCTACAGAAAGTATTGTGGCTGCTCTAAAAGATACCCCCTATGATACGGGTATTGATTTAAAAACTTTAACCCGTATTAAAAAGTATTTTGAAGAAATCAAGAAAAAATATAGCAGCCTTCTGGATCCCATTGCTGAACAAATTGACACCGATGTATTGATTTACCAGATCCCTGGTGGAATGTTATCCAATCTGGTCTCCCAGTTAAAGGATCAAAATGCTCTGGATCGTTATGAAGACGTCCTGGAAGAAATGCCAAAAGTAAGGCAGGAAATGGGGTATCCTCCTCTGGTAACTCCGACCAGTCAGATAGTTGGTATCCAGGCTGTGATGAATATTTTAGGTGGAGAAAGGTACAAAATGGTTTCCAATGAAGTAAAGGAATACTTCAAAGGGTTCTATGGAAGGCCACCTGCCCCGGTGGATAAAAAAATAGCTAAAAAAATCATAGGGGAAGAAGTGCCTATCGATACCCGACCTGCTGATATTCTGGAACCACAATGGGAAAGATATAAAAAAGAAGGGGAAGAAGCAAATATAATCTCTAAAGAAGAGGACATCATTACTCTGGCCCTCTACCCGGCCATAGCCCCTAAATTTTTAAAAGGAGAAGCTGAAGAAGAAATTTTAGCCCCTCCTGAGGATTCCGCAGGATACTCTGGACCGGTAGAAATACCTTCAGAATATAGTGTGGAAGTAGATGGAGACTTATTTGATGTAAAAATAGTCCCTACTGGTTTTATCTCAATTGAAGAAACAGGAACTGCGTCCAGTAACAATGGCCCTGTAGAAGGAGGAGTTACCTCTACCATGCAAGGAATGATTCTTAAATTGAAGGTGGACATAGGAGATAAGGTTAATGAAGGGGATGTGGTGGCAGTTATTGAGGCCATGAAAATGGAAAATGATATTCATGCCACCCACAGTGGAAAAGTGGAAGACATATTAACTGCTGAAGGTGAAACGGTGAATGCCGGTGACACCCTGCTAGTTATAGGTTAGGTATCTAAAATAATTCATGTTTTAGATACAAATTTTTTATTTTTTTTGATTAAATCTCCTATTTTTTAATATTTCTAAAAAAAATTTAATTCTATTTTTAAACAATCAGTTATCAACCTTTTCTATGTAAACTGTCCTTACCAGAGGTATCATTTTCTCTGGTGATAAATCTTCATCATCACACCTTCCTGAAAATTGCCCATAAGCAGTAATGTTATCACCTATCTGGAAAGGCATATCCTGAGAATAACTCAAGTAAATGTAAGGATATCCTGGAATTTCAGAAACTTTTAAAATAATATTAACGGTGCCATCATAATTTATACGTTTATTTGTAATTTCACCGGTTACCTTTACTTTTTCCCAGGACTCATAATCAATAATAGATTGGTTTAAAGTAATAGCAGAAGCTTTATATTCTGAAACTTCTTCAGATGGAATAACAGGTAAATAAAAGTTAAAAATGTCCAATAATCCCCCACCTGACCCTGAAATAATATCATCTGAATTAAAATTAAAGCTTTCATCCAGCATGATACCCCAATCAGTTAAACCTGTTGATTGTAACCCTAATCCCAATAAAGCTAAAATTAGAATGGGTAGTAGTATCTTATTCTCCTGCTCCATATTCCATTCCCCTTTTGATTGATAAGTATGATAATTATAAAATATTAATTTAGGCATTATATGGGATAACACTTTGTTTTCTATTACTCATAATTAGAATAAAATGATTTAAAATATAAAATAACGCTAATATGCTTGGGATTCTATTATAGATATTTGTATGAAAATAAATTATTTACATTACTCATAAATAGTTTTATCTTCAATATTAGAATTTAAAAATGCCCTCTTTCTTCTCATACATGATTCGCATGTTCCACAGTGATGTTCAGTCCCCATATAACAGGAATAACTAAATTCCATAGGCGCGGCTATTTGATGCCCCAGCTCCACTATTTCTTTTTTGGATAGATCAATTACTGGAGCTGCAATCTGTACTCCTTCCAGGGTACCTATTCCCAGGGTCTGATTGAAAGCATCTAAAAACTCCCGAGAGTTGTCAGGGAAAGTAGTTGCTTCTTCCTCATCCCAACCAACTATAATTATCTCTGCATCCTCAGATTCAGCAAATGCAGTTGCAATAGCAGTAAATACAATGTTCCTTCCAGGAACCCATACTTTTCGGGCCGTATCATCACAAATTTGTTTATCATCCAGTTCTTCATTTTTAAGACTCGGTACCTCCCTATCCTGAGAAGTTAAGGCCGATTTTCCCAGTTTACCCAGCCAGCTTAAATCCATGACGGTGTGTTTAATATTTAGCTCCTTACATATTTCTCTGGATGACTCTATTTCCCGGTTAGAACTTCTCTGTCCATAATCGAAAGTCAGGGCATGAATTTGGTATTGCTTATGGAAGTATGTTGTGGCCACAGTAGAATCCAGTCCCCCCGAAAGTACTGCAATTGCTTTTTTTTTAGATGAATGCATGATAACTCTCCTTAAAGTTAAATAAAGTAAAAATTTTTATTTATCATTATCAAATTGCTTTTTAAAGGCCTCGTTAGCCTGAACCATCACATCATTTAAAGGGATTCCTGTTTTTGCGGATATGCGGCGGGCATCCTCATACTCCACCCGGGCAGTTATTATTTTAGAATCCCGCATTCCCACTTTAAAGTTCATCTGGTGCCGACCATCAATATTAACTTCCAGAGGTATGATCTTTCGTTGAAGTACACTGCGGTGAATTAATGGAAAGGTTCTCACCCCCAGGGTCCCTGTTTCTTTGAATATAGATTCTGTAACCTTATTTGAATCTTTAGATTTACATATCACCCTTAAAAGCTGACCCGGTCTGTTTTTCTTCATTATACTGGGGATGATGGATACATCCAGAGCTCCCTCGTTTTTTAATATTTCAAAGAGGTGGCCCATTACTTCTCCACTGAGGTGGTCTAAATTGGTCTCCAGCAATGAGATTTTATCCTGTTCCACAGGTAAAGAGCCTCTTATTATACGAAGTACATTGGGGAAGTCCAGATCCATGGTTCCTGCACCATAACCCACCTCGGAGGGTGAAAATACCGGATAGAATGTTTTAAATTCGTCTTTCATACTCATTAAAATAGATGCTCCGGTAGGTGTGGTCAGTTCACTGTGAACCGGCCCCCCCAGGGTTAAAGCTCCTTTTAAAATATTTAAAGTAGCAGGGGCAGGTATGGGCATTCTTCCATGAGCCCCCTGGATAGTCCCACCACCCAGAGCCACCGGGAGTGAATATATTTTTTCATGATGGAGTTTTAATTGATGATAGGCAAAACTGGCCCCTACAACATCTGCTAAGGCATCTGCTGCTCCTACTTCATGGAAATGGGTATTATCTAAAGAAGTCCCGTGGGCTTGTGATTCACCAACAGCTATTCTATGGAATACTTCCCTGGCAAAATCAATTACCTGTTCATCCAGCAGGTCATGATTAATATTGTCCAGTTTTTTCTTAAATTCATTATAGTAAATAGGTTTAGTATCTTTAGCATCAACCTGTACATAGGTGGATTTGATTCCTGCTTTATTAATAGAAGATATTTTTACTTCAACTTCCCCTAATAGGGAAGCAGAGTATTCCATTATTTCTTTAGTTTCATTTAAGTGGGCCCCCAAATCAAGTAAAGCACCTAAAACCATATTTCCAGATATTCCTGCATTTTGAGGATCAATTATTACTACCATGGCCAACTTTCCTTTAAAGAGTTATCTTACTAGCTTAATAATGTATTTAATTGAAAAATAATAATATTGCAGGCTTAGAGTTATCAGGCTTCCCTTATTCCCTAGCCTAGAAAAAAATAATTTATTTAATTATATATCCTTAGCTCCCTTATTTACAATAATGCGCCGGATGGGAATTTCCACAATGGTATATTTTTCATCCTTCAAAATCAACCCGATTTCATCGATGATTGGTTGTACCTTTTCTTCATCAAGTACTGAACAAACCTGAACTGCATCCCTGGCATAGTCTTTTATAATGGATATGGCTGATTCAGGATCTTCTTTGATATTAAATCCCTGCCATTCCTGAGGTGAAATTCCCCTGTATTCCACTATATAAAACCCGGTGACCCCTGATTTAGTCAGAGAATTCATCACCTTTCCCAGGTTCTCAATTTCCACAAAAACCCGTAAATGAACTTTCATATTAACACCCTTTATTAAATATGTATTCCACATTATAATATTATTGGTGATGGAGTGACTATATGGAAAAGATCAATATAAGTGATGTTTTAATCTATAAAAACCCTCAAACGATAATTATTAACAGAAAGAAAGGTTTTTTGGTTATGGGAATATGTGACATAGGGGGCGGATTAAATAGAGTTCAAAACATCATAATTAATCAGACCGAGGAAAATAAAACAAATTCCCTGAGAATCGCTGAGTTGGAATCATTACTGAAAGAGAATAACATTGAAGGAAAATTTTCACTTATTAATCACCCCTTTGATGAAGGTTTATTTATTACCTCTACCGACAGGATTAGTTTAATTACTTTTAAGGCAAATTCCATTAAATTAAATCCTATTTCAGACTCTTTAAACCTTATTTATCAAGAAGGTAGTGATTATTTACCCTGGTCCTTACACCACCTGCTAATCATGCATGAAAACCTGACTTCTGCTGCACTTTTAAAATGCTTTAAGACTGCAGTTGAGACTAAAAAACAAATAGAAAATATGAAAGGTGTCCCTTTATTAGTGGAAAATCATGCAGATGATGATTGTCTGGTGGTAGCTTCGGTTATAGACAATGAAACCTGTTCTTTGGAAGGAAATCCTGTTGAAAATCTCTCTTTTGAAAGAGAGCTATCAGAATCAATTAAGCACATTATGGTTGAAAACAGTAAAAAAGCTTTTAATGAGTCTAATTTCTCAAAAGGAATCCTTGATTTTATTTATGAATCTGGTGTTACCATGGAAGACCTGGTGAATGCAGGAATGGAGCTTTGTGTGGGAGTAGAGATTAGTCCTGAGCTAAAAGAAGCCCTGGGTAAACAAATTTTAAAATCTTTAGCAGACATAAATGTGATAGCTCTTATCATGGCCGGTATCAGAGTGGAAGAGGATTTTAAGCATCATCGTTTAAGAGAAGTAAATGTAGATGATGATCCCGCTTACCTTTACAGTGATGAGGTATTGGGAATGGCCATAGCCAATCAAATTGCAGGAACAAAAGCTATTTTCAATTTTAAGCGTTATGATGAATTAAAGCCCGGTATTTTATCCACTTTAGGGCCTATGCTGGATGATGTATTTGCCGGTCTGGTGGCAGGATGCATGTCTAAAATATTTGAAGAATAGGATAAATATACTGAGATTTTGAAAAAATTGAATTTAAACCAGGTGGAGAATATATAAATTAAATTATAAAAAAGCTATGGCCAGAATTAATGATTATAGATCAAAACCCTTACGATTTTTTTATTTAAGTTATTGAACACCGGGAGAATAATAAATGTCCACCCCTGATAAGCCAGTTAAAAAAACCCCAGTAACAGATAATAATCTAAAAAAGACAGCATGGTATATAAGTATAGCCGGACTTTTATCATTTTCCACAGTAATACCCCTGAATATCCACACCAGTATAAAGGATATGGCAAGATATACCTGGATGTGGCCCTTAATTGGTGGCTTAATTGGAGCATTGGTAGGGTTAGTGGGATTGGTCCTGCAGAATATTATGTTGCCTCCACTTATAATCTCCACCATAGTATATAGCTTCGCCCTATACTTCACCGGTTTTCATCACCTGGATGGACTTATAGATATGGGAGATGCTCTTATGGCACATGGAGCTCCTGAGCGAAAGATTGAAATTATGAGAGATCCCCGCATAGGTACCGGAGGGATTTCTATATTTTTTATTGTGGCAGCCATAACAGTGGCCACTATAGCTTCTCTGCCCAGTATGAACCTATTTTATGCTCTTGTTATATCAGAAATAGGGGCCAAACTAGCGCTAGTTAGCTGCTGCACCATCTCATCCCCCGAAGAACAGGGCACAGGTAAATATTTTATTAAAGCTATGAACCCTTATTCAATGAGCATAATAGTCATTATAAGTCTTTTAATTGGTTTCCTGCTCTTAGGAAGTGTAGGAATAGTTGGAATCATATTTAGTATTCTGGCGGGAATTTATGTAGCCCTTATGGCCCGAAAACATTTTAAAAATGCTACTGGTGATGTTTTAGGGGCTACCAATGAAATAGCACGTATGGTTTCACTTTTAAGCATGTTAATTGCATTTATGTGGATAGGTTAAGTTTGACTTGTTCAACTAAAGTTATGTATATTAGGCCGGAATGGCGATAAATTTCCGGGAATCAACCCATATAATAGAGATTTTAATTACTGGTGGATTATAAAATGAATATAAGTATTTTAAGATTGGATCATCGTAGAAGAAGAGATGCCAGAATCACTACCCATGTTTGTCTTACAGCAAGGGCATTTGGAGCATCTGATATTATTTTAAGTGGAGAAAAAGACCAGAAATTAATGGAAAATGTAGAAGATGTGGTTAAAAGGTGGGGAGGATCTTTTTCAATACACTATAAGAAGAACTGGGATAATTATATGGAAGAATGGCAAAAACAGGGAGGAGAAGTAGTCCATCTTACCATGTATGGTTCTCCAGTACAGGAAGTGGTAAGTGAAATTCAAAAAACAGGTAAAAAAAAGTTAGTAGTGGTGGGGGGTTCCCGTGTTCCTACCAAAGTTTATAAATCTGCTGACTGGAATGTTTCCATCACCAATCAACCTCATTCAGAAGTTTCATCCCTGGGGGTTTTTTTACATATGTTGATGGAAGGCAAAGAATTTGAACTGAAATTTGAAGGAGCTGACTTAGAAGTAGTCCCTAAGGCAGAAGGTAAAGAGGTTTTAACTAAAAAAAATGATCCTTGATATTTTTATAAATTAAATTGATTATTGAATTTTTTATAAAAAATAAAGCCATATTTTATGGCTTTTAATCAATTAACCTTTATACGAATTATTTTATCATCATCCACTTTAGGAACACCCCTCCCATCACGATTACTACTGGAAATATAAAGGTAGTCCTCATGAACCACTACATCCCTGATACGGCCCAGATTGGTGAATAGTGCATTTTCTTCCAGAACAGATCTCCCATCAGCAGATAGTATTATCTGTCGGAGTTGATTACCCCTTAATCCAGCCACATACAATTTACCCTGGAAAAATACCAGGCCAGATGGGGCCAGTGTGAAATTATTGTAACAGCTTATAGGTTGAATAAACTGGCTTTCAGGACTATCACATTCTTCTAATGGCCATCCATAATTTCCTCCTTTAATAATAAGATTAACTTCATCATTTTGTCGGGATCCATGTTCAGCAGCATACATCAGCCCGTTTTCTGTATTCCAGGTTATTCCCTGGGGGTTTCGGTGGCCATAGGACCATACATAATTTCCAAATGGATTATCTTCAGGTATAGATCCGTCTTTGTTTAAACGAAGTATTTTTCCAGCCAGGGAGTCGATTTGTTGGGATAATTCCGTTTGACCCGCGTCACCGGTAGTGGCATATAGTTTGCCATCAGGGCCAAATTTAAGGCGGCCCCCATCATGAATGGGATTAGCCGGAATGCCCTCCAGAATCACGGTTTCATCTTCCAGCTGGTTATTCAGTGTAAAGCGTGAAATACGATTATCGTTAACACTGGTGTAATATAGGTAGATATAATTATTGTCATTAAATTCAGGATCAACAGCAATTCCCAAAAGCCCGGATTCGCTCTGGGCCACTACATCTATAGTCCCCACCTCCTGCAGGGATTCACCATCCCATATACTAACTTTTCCCTCCCTTTGAGTGAATATCATCCGCCCATCCGGGAGAAAATCAATAGCCCAGGGAATGTTAAGTCCATCCACCACTACCTCTGGTTGGAATCCTTCTTCTTCAATTGGCTGTGGCCACACTAAAAATAAGGCCACTCCTAGAACCGCCAGTAATCCCACAATTAAAATTATTTTTTTGGAATTCACCCTCATACCCCTTTAAACAATAGTTTTTCTATTTAAGAATCATCTTTCTTTGAATATTTTTTAATTAAAAGCCCATATAATTTCCTATAATACCTCATTTTAGAATTTTATTACAATCTAAGGGATTATTTTAATACAACAAAAGCTATCAAGCATAGCCAATATAATTAAGTTATTGCTATCTAAATCACAGGAACTAAAATATGTTAAAAATAGTTAATCATTTGCTGGTTCAGGAACGTTTAAGCAAAATAAGAAGAAAAGGAATTGATTCCAGTCATTTCAGAATGGGAATCATGGAAATTGGTAGATTGATATCATATGAATTTGCAAATACCCTCAATACCAAATCAATAGAAGTAGAAACTCCCCTGGGTGTAGCTGATGGAATAAAGATTAAGGAAAGGGAAGATATGGTAATAATCAGTGTGCTCCGAGCATCACTGCCCCTTAGTTATGGAATTATGCGAATTTTCCCTGAAGCTCAAACCGGAGTGATTGGGGCCTGGAGGGAAGAAAAACCCCCTTTCCGGGTTAAAATGGATTATGTTAAGATTCCTGATTTAAATCAAAAAATAGTAATCGTGGCAGACCCTATGCTGGCCACAGGTAATACCATGGATCTGATTTTAAAAGTGCTGGAGAGGTATGGTAAGCCAAAAAGAATGGTCTTGTTTTCAGTTATTTCTTCCAGGATTGGTTTAGATAAAATAAAGAGTAAATATCCTGATTTAGAGATTTACACTTGCTCGGTGGAAGAAGAAGTCAATGCAGAGGGTTATATAATACCCGGAATGGGTGATGCAGGAGATATAGCATTTGGTAAACCATCCCCATAATAATTAATAAATAGATTTTCCATGAGCAATAGCTACAATTGCCGGGATTTCTTCCACTTTCAAGTTGTGAATAGCTTCCATTCCCTCTTCCTGGAAGGCCACTACTTTTTTAGATATGACTTTGCTACTTAAAAGGGCAGCTGCGGGAGGGGTGACTGCAAATATGGCCCTATTTTCTTTTAATTCATTAATTGTTTCTTTCCCCAGAGCACCCTTACCCAGGTGAATGCGAACCCCTTGACGGGATAGTTCCCCTATAGAACCCTCTATTTCCTCTTTATTGCTGGTGGTAGGGGCTATTCCGGCATCACTAACTGCAGTATGCATGATAACTGATCCCGATAATTCTAAAAGTTTTTCTCCTCTTTTTATAGAAGAAATTAATTTCGGAAGGGCCGCATCCCGGCCAGTGAAGATTTCACCACTTATTAAAATCTGGTCACCGGCACTTAATTTTTCTAGTTCCTTCAATTCAACAGGAGTTTTTATTTTTATCATAAGAATCACCATAAAAGTTTTAAGGTTATGGAAATTTATTTATATTTTCACAGGACTTTTATCGAATAGAAGAATCTGGTATTATTATTATAATTAAAAGTCATTTTATCTAAAAATAGGTAATTTTAAATGGATGTATTGTTGCCAGGACGTAATTTTAAAGAGCACTTTTGTGAATAGACTTAAGGTCATCCATGAATTCCACTATATGTTCCTGCCTTATATGGGGCATGAGTACAATCCGGATAGCAGGAGGACAGGCTGATACAGAAACCACCCAACCTTTTTGTTTGAGTTTAGTTGAAAGTTCTTTTGCAGGGATTTTCCCGGAATTAAAAGCCACTATATTTAATTCAGGCTCACTTACCAATTCAAATCCAGAACTAGTTAATTCTCTTGCTAAAAAATTTGTAACCTCCATAGTACTGCTGGCAATTTTCATATATCCTTCTTTACCCATATATTTTAAAATAGCCCAGGTAGCAGCTGCTGAAGCTCCAGTTCGAGTTCCTACTATGGTGGACTGTTGTTTTTCAGTCAGATAGGGAGTTTCAATGCTCATTACATCCAGAAATTTTTTTTCCCTGAAGAGGATGCATCCTGTGGGAATGGGAGTTAAACCCAGTTTATGAGGGTCAACCGTTATGGAGGATACACCACTTAATTTAAAATTAAATTCAGGTATTTTAAATCCCATTTCTTTTAGGAAAGGTATTATGAAACCACCAAATGCGGCATCAACATGCAGATAGATATTTTTTTCATTACAAATCCAGGATAACTCCCCAATAGGGTCCACCTTCCCCAGTTCAGTTGTTCCTGCTACTCCTACCACAGCTACAGTTCGGGAAGATATTAATTCTTGAACGGAGTCTAAGTCAATTTTGTAGTTTTCATCTAATTCTGCTTCCATTAATTTAAGGCCCAGAATATCTGCTGCTTTTTTAAAGGAAAAATGAGCCGATTTAGGTACAATTATTTCCGGCGAGGAGGTAGGTGAATTAATCCGGGCCATGTTGCGGGCAGCACGAATAGCCATAAGATTACCTTCAGTCCCCCCTGTTATAACATGACCATATGCAGATTTACAACCTAAAAAGGACCCTAAAAGAGATATAACCTCATCTTCCAGTGCTTTTGTCCCTTTAAAAAGTCCGGGATCCCCTAAGTTAGACTCTAAAAAATCACAGTATGCTTTTTTCGCAACAGGATGGGCGCAGGTACACATAGACCCCAGTATGCGACCCGATTTGTAGTCCATGTCATTTTCCTGGAATTTTTTGAGTTTATCAAATACCAGCCCCGGGCTGAGTCCTTTTTTATCCATAAAATTACCTGAAAATAGATTAAAAAAAATACAGGATATAAAAAAAAAGAAAAAGAGTATATTTACTCTTTAACCAATTTTCTAGCAGCTTTAAGAAGTAATTTTTGCTCACTACGGGCTACTGTTCGACGCACTTCGTTTACAGCGTCAGTGTTAGCAGAAACACTGCTTATACCCAATTCAACCAGTTTTTCCACAATCTTAGGTATACTGCCTGCCTGACCACAGATACTGGTCTTTACACCGGCAGCTTCACATTTTTTAATAACCCTTTCAATTAGTTTTAAGACCGCCGGGTGACCTTCACTATACAAACCGGCAACGTGTTCATTATTCCTGTCAATAGCCAGTGTATACTGAGTTAAGTCATTGGTTCCGAAGCTTACAAAGTCAATTCCCACATCAATAAAGTCTTCAATGATTAAGGCAGCTGCTGGTGTTTCCACCATTATTCCAAACTCTATATCCTTTTGAGGTTTGAGTCCCACTTCTTCAGCTATTTTTTTAGCTTCCTTAAGTTCATCAGGGTGCTGAACCAGAGGTATCATTATACCTACATTGGTGTATCCCTGTTCATGGAGTTTTTTAATAGCTTTAAATTCCGCTTTAAGAATTTCAGGTTCATCCAATTCCCTTCTAATACCTCTCCAGCCCAGCATAGGATTGTGTTCATAGGGCTCATCCTGCCCACCATCCAGTGTTTTAAATTCGTCAGTGGGGGCATCCAGAGTACGGTACCATACCGGGCGGGGATAGAAGACATCCACTACTTTTAGAATATTCTCCACCAGAATATTAATCAGTTCAGCCTCATTTCCATCTTTAATATATTTTTTAGGATGTACTCCAGTGGCCAGCATCATGTGTTCTGTTCTTAAAAGGCCCACACCATCTGCTCCGGTAGCTGCGGCTTTTTGAGCAGCTTCAACCATACTAACATTTACTTTTACTTCTGTAACTGTAAGTACCGGTGCTTGAGATAAAGCAGGAGCCTCTACTTCTTCTTTTTTGGTAGAAACTTTTAGTTTTCCCTCATAGACAATCCCTTTATTACCATCCAGAGTTACCACCTGATTTTCATCAAGGATCTGACTAGCATCAGTAGTTCCCACCACACAGGGTATTCCCAATTCCCGGGATACAATAGCTGCATGACAGGTAACTCCTCCTTCATCAGTGATTATTCCGCTGGCCCTTTTCATAGCTGGGACCATGTCTGGAGTGGTCATGGCCGTTACCAGAACGTCGCCTGATTGTATTTTATCCAGCTCATCAATACTCCTGATTATTTTAACTGCTCCTGAAGCCATACCCGGACTGGCACCTAAGCCTTTAGTAATGATATTCCTTTCAGCATCTTCTGATTCATCAATGAGAGTATCAGGCCCATTTAAAGTAGTAACTGGTCGAGATTGGAGCATGAAGACTTTTCCACCTTCAATAGCCCATTCAGTATCCTGAGGGAACTGATAATGATCATGAATTTTTTTACCCATGGCAGCTAATTCTGCTAATTCCATATCAGATAGAACTCTTCTTTTTTTAAGTTCATCAGGAACTTCTGTTTTAATGGTTTTCCCCTGTTCTGGATCTTTGTGGAACATGATGTTTTTTTCACTTATGGTTTCTTCCAGAATTTCGCCAGTTTCTTTATCCACCCAGTAGGTATCAGGAGTTACTGTTCCAGATACCACGGCCTCTCCCAATCCCCAGGAACCTTCAATAAGTATTTTTTCTTCCCCAGTGGAAGGGTGTACCGTGAACATGACTCCTGCCTTTTCAGCATCCACCATTTCCTGTACTACCACTGCAATGTAAACTTTGGAATGTTCAAAGTTGTTTTCTTCTCGATAGAATATGGCCCTGGCTTCAAAAAGAGATGCCCAGCACTTCTGAACATATTTTAAAACATCTTCTGCTCCTTTAATATTAAGGAAGGTATCTTGCTGTCCAGCAAAAGAAGCTTCCGGTAAATCTTCTGCAGTGGCAGATGAACGGATAGCTACAAAAGTGTTTTCTGTTCCTACTTTATGGCATAGAGCATTATAAGCCTCAATTATAAGGGTGTTAATGTCTTCTGGAATTTCAGCATTTATAATGGTATTTTTAATATTTTTAGAAGCTTCCTGTAATTCTTTATTGTTATTAACGTCTAAAGAATCCAGGTACCCCATTACTTCTCCATAAATTCCAGTGTCTTTCATGAATTTATCATAGGTTTCGGATGTTACCACAAATCCGGAAGGAACAGGTATACCTGCCTGGGTAAGTTCACCCAGATTAGCTCCCTTTCCACCAGCAATGTCAACATCTTCCTTGTTTAGATCTTCAAAGAATGCCACATATTTCATTTTATCCCCTTAAAATTTCTTGCTTATTTAGATAAGTTAAGTATGAGATTAAATTCTATTTAATTTGAAAATGAATTTATATCAGAATTTATAATTTTTAAAAAGTTAATAAGAGTATAATAAAATTTTAACCGGTTATGAACCGGTTAAATCCATTTTCATATTATTTTACCAGTTCTTCTCCTTTTTCAATAATGAAGCTGCAAGAAACTGGTATTTTCATAGCGGCTCTTCTCAGGGCCTCTTTAGCATCTTTGAAGTTTTTCTTATTGGTTTTAACCGTTAATATTTTCTGTCCCTTTTTAACCAGGGCAGTGGAACTAACTGGCTTACCAAAAGCTTTCCTCATACCATCCTGTACACGGTCAGCACCGGCTCCAGTTGCCATAGGATTTTCACGAACAATGTGATGAGGGTAAACTCTTATTTTCAAATGATAACCCATTCGTCCTGCTTTCCTCTGCATATACCTGTTTGAAGCAATCCTGGCCGCTTCTAATGCATTATGTGAAATGCTGGCTGGACCCTTAACTGCTATACTTACAGATACTGGAAATTCAGCAGATAAATTACCCATATCATATTGAACAATCCGTGAACCGGGGATTCTTCTAATGTACTCTTTTCTTGTGTACGCTCGAACCATAAATAATCCTCCTTAAAAATTTCATTAATAAATACTAGAAAATTGTAGAGTGATAACTTTGATTAAGTTAAGTTCAATTTCTAAATAACCATTAATAAATATTGCCTTTACATATTCTTATAATGATTCTGGTAAATATATACCATAACCTTTACCATTATTATAATTGAATTAATTTATTAATTAAAAGGTACTTAAAAATGTAGTGAACTATTAAGAAGAAAGATAAAAAATACATCTTAATCATCTTAATTAGTAAAAGCTCCTTTAAATTAAATTAAATAGCTATTCGAATTAAATCCATGAATATAACCTTAAATGAAGGTGTTATCAAATGAAAATTGCTATAACTGGAAAAGGAGGGGTGGGTAAAACAACCCTTTCAAGTACTTTATCCTGTATATTTTCCCGGACATATAAAGTATTCGCCATTGATGCTGACCCGGACATGAACCTGGCATCCAGCCTGGGTATCACTGAGAATATTACTCCCATATCAAAAATGAAAGAATTGATTAAGGATAGAACCGGTGCTGAACCAGGTTCCTCTTTTGGGGAAATATTCCGAATAAACCCTAAAATAAGTGACCTTCCTGAATCTCTTTCCATTAATTATGATCCAGAAGGGAGATTGAAACTGCTGGTTATGGGTACTGTGGATAAAGGAGGGGATGGTTGTATATGTCCTGCTTCTGTTCTCCTTAAGGCTATTTTAAGGCATATGATCTTAAAAAAAGATGAAATAGTGATTCTGGATATGGAAGCCGGGATTGAACATTTAGGGCGAAAAACCGCTGAATCCGTTGATATGATGATTGTGGTGGTTGAACCTGGTTTAAAATCCCTGGAAACCGCCCATAGAATAAAAAAACTCGCCGGAGATATTGGAGTACAAAATATACAGGCAGTGATTAATAAGGTCTCCACTAAAGAAGAAGAATCATTTGTTCAACAGAAGCTAAAAGAACTTGATATTGGAGTAATTGGAAGTATACCTCGTGATCAGATGGTTATAAAGGCAGATATGGAAGGAAGACCATTAACGGATTATGATGACTCGCCAGCACTTGATTCTATAGAAAAAATAGCAGAAAACATCTTAAATATGGAATAAATAAGACCATTAATTAAAATCAATAAAGGTTCTCATAATGAATTTTAAAGCAGATATCAAACTGGAATATAAAACAAAAAAGCAGGCCCAAATTGCTTTAGAATCTTTAAAACCAGATAATATAAATTATGTAAATTCCAAAATACAGGGAAGTACGTTAATATTTAAATTATCTGGTGAATCAATTCGCAGTTTCCTGGCTAGTGCTGATGACCTCATCTTCTGCGAGATGGTAGTGGAAAAAATGTTAAATGAGATGAAATGAATTTGAGTTCCAGTTTAAGAATCTTTATTGATTATGCTTAAAATGATAACAGGTGAAAGTAATGAAATTCATACTTCAAGGCGAAATAAGTTTCTCTAAAGATGCCGAAAATGCTAGAGAAGACTTAAAAGAGTTTATAAAAGAGGCTAATAGTGAATTACTGCTCCGGGGTGTTCCTGAAAATCAGAAAAAAGAAGGGGCTAAAATCACCAGCTGGGATATTGAAGGGGCCTTACTAAAACTACAAATAGATTCAGGGCACAGAGTCAGGGCACATGACGCCCTTTTAAGGATTAAAAAACCATTAGGTGAACTTCTAGGTAAAAAATATCATCTGGGTATAAGGAAGATGCATGTTAACTGCTACCAGATTATTATACCTATACAAGAAGGTAGTTATGATATAGATATGGAACTGGCCCGGAGTCTTCCTCAGATTTCTGATTTTAAAATAGAAGAAAATAGAGTGGTGGTGGAGCTACATAATCTCTCTGAATCAGAACTAAGAAAACATATCGTCAATCGGATTATTAAGCATGTTACCCTGGAAAAGCAGGAAGAAGAAGAATCTTCTGCAGAAAAACCTACAGATATTCTAACCCGCCAGGTAACCAAAGCCACCCCTGGAGAAATAATAGCACGTAGTAAAAAAATTAAGCCGCTTTTTAAAGGAGATCCCACTGAAGAAGCTGTAAAACAGGGTTGGGTTAAAAAATTCCCTGGTCGTGGCCAGTGGTTCTACGGCCCCCAGCTGGTAGCTCTACAGAGAGCCCTGGAAGAGATATTATTAGAGGAAATGGTGTATAAAATGGGTTTTATGGAATGCCTATTCCCTAAATTAATCCCCATACCCATAATGCATAAAATGAGATACCTGGAAGGGCTCCCTGAGGGAATGTATTACTGTTCTGCTCCAAAAAGAGACCCGGAAACCTTTGAAAAATTCAAAAATGATCTGATAATCAATAAAGAAGTTCCCATTGATCTTTTAAAAGAAGGACTAAAAGACCCATCCTATGTTATAGCTCCCGCCCAGTGCGAACCATTTTATGAATTTTTAAGTCACGAAGTGGTGGATGAAAAAGAGTTACCAATAAAATTCTTTGATAGAAGTGGATGGACCTACCGCTGGGAAGCTGGAGGGGCCAAAGGTTTGGATCGGGTTCATGAATTCCAACGAATAGAACTGGTATGGTTAGGTACACCTGAACAAACCAATAATATCCGGGATGAATCCATTGATCTTTCTTATGAAATCGCCGATAAAATGGAATTGGAATGGTACAATGAAGTAGGAGACGACCCTTTCTATCTGGAAGGGCGAAAGGTGGAAGATAGAGGTATTGAATTCCCGGATGTGCCTAAATATGAAATGAGATTATCCATACCTGGACAGGAGAAAGGAGTGGCAGTTGTTTCTGCTAATGTCCATGGGACTCATTTTGTAGAAGGATTTTCTATAAAAGAAGCCCGAAAACAGAATATATGGACAGGATGTACGGGAATAGGAGTTTCACGATGGGTATTTGGTTTCCTGGCTCAGAAAGGTTTTGATATGGAAAAATGGCCAGAAATAGTTAAAGAAAGGGTGGAAAAAATCAGAGTACCGAAAATGGTAACCTGGCCCTGAGGGATTTTTGATCTTTTAAAAAGGTGAGTTAGAATGAAATGCGAAAACCATCCAGATAAGGAAGGAGTGGCCGCCTGTGTAAGTTGTGGTAAAATACTCTGTGCAGATTGTCGTTTAAAACTGGTTGGAAAAAATTACTGTCAGGAATGTGCCGATGACCTGGTAACTTTGTATAGTGATAAAAAAGAGGTAGCTTCAGACTCAAAACCCATAAAAGCAGGTTATGGTAAAGTAAAACCCCAAAGCAGCCCTGCTATGGATAACAGCTATGAAAAAGCCAGACCAGTTAAAAAAGATTCCTCCAATAGATTCCTGCTATTTTGCCTTATTTTCCTGGTGGTCCTGTTTTTTATTGCTCTGGGGCTTTACATAATTTACCTGTTGTATCTGGCTCCTTTTTATGGTGACCTGTCAAATGTAATAAATATTTTGCTCACCGACCCTCAGAGGATAATTAACTTTTTAATAGGTTAAAATGAGTGGATTTATTGACTGACCCCCAATACCCTAAATTTTTACCCCTGTGCCATCAAAAAGAAGATAGGAGCATTTATTTTAAAAATAAACCTCTCCCCCTTTGTGCAAGGTGTACTGGTATTTTTTTAGGAATATTCACGTTGCCTTTTTTTCATATAGGCCTTATATATCCATCTATTTTAGCCTTATTATTCTTAACCGCACCGGCAATAATTGATGGAGGTACCCAGTATCTGGAATGGAGAGAAAGTAATAATCTGCTCCGTTTAGTTACTGGTTTTATGTTAGGGTCGTCTCTGGCAATTTTAGTGGTGATAACCGGTAGAATAATTGTTTATAGCCTGTAAAAATAAATTATCTTTTATTAAAATTAATAATACATATAAAATTTTAAAAATAAGAACTATAATAATACTAAAAAAAAAAAAAATATAAAAAAGAGAAATTAATCCTCTTTTTCTTTTTTTACCTCGGTGAGAACTTCTTCAGCAATTTCTTCTACTTCTTCTTCAGTTACTCCACCTTCAGGCATTTCTTTTTTCTTTTCAAAGACATCGGCAAATTCCACTTTTTCCAGGTTTTCAATGTTTTCCCAGATATCTTTGGCTATTCTAAACCGGGCAAAGGTAATGTCCATGTAAGATTTCTGGTCAAACCGGCTAAGTTCATCCATAATAATGGTTACTTTACCATCCTGGATGTTTACTTCAGTTTTATCCATGTTAATTTTAGGATTAGGATAGTGGAGCTGGATCATGCTCTTAATTTTATCCACATCGTCTTCCAGAATCTCTTTAATTTCCACCTGATACTCCAGGTTCTTTCCAGCTAATTCATGATTAAAGTCCAGACGAACTCTTCCACCGCTTATGCTTTGAATTCTGCCATTGTGACCTTCTACCGTAATATTCATTCCCACGTAAGGTTTTATGTTCTGTTTTTTGAACTCCTTCATAGGAACCAGTTGCACCAGTTTAGGATCCCTGTCTCCAAAACCATCTTCAGGAGTCAATTCAATTGTTTTTTGTTCTCCTGCTTCCATATCAATAATAGCCTGGTCGATTCCTTTTAAAAGGTGACCTCCACCTACAATTATAGGTATGGGTCCATATACCTTTTCATCAATTTTAATTCCGGCTTCTTCAGCCACTTCTTCTATGGTGGTATCAAAGACATCACCAGTCTCTTTGGTTCGTCCTGTAAATTCTAATCTTACGAAATCTCCTTCTTTAATTGCCATATCTCTAGCCTCCTGTGAGGTATTCTATTTTTAAACTCTTGTAAAACGTGTTTATCTTTATAATTTAATACACGAATAAGAGAAGGGTAATTTTCTATATACTTAGAAATTGTTTCCTTATCAACTTTTGCCTCCAGAGAAGATAAAACCCTATGTTGAAAATGGGTGGAAAACCCCCGGGAGATACATTTCTGAATTTGATTCAAATTTTCAAAAGGCCTCTTTGTTAATAGTTTTTCCACAGTATTCTCATCTACTAATGATAAGGATAATAGTTCTTCTTTACGGTATTCATTAACTGTTTTTAAAATATTTTCTATATCCCTTAAATCATGTAAAGGGGCCCTATTTAAAGTCATTTCCTGTTCCAGAACCTTAATAGTTTCTGGAGGTAACATGTCCCTGGCCTGACTAAGTTCCCCTTCCAGGACGGCCTGGCGAATGATGGTTCCGCTCACATCAGGAATGCGTTTAACAAATATGAATTTATTTTTAAAATCAAATCCAATTTTAGTAAGTGACCGGGAAAGAGAAGCAATAACATAGTTGTCTTCTTCCAGCTTGCCCTCCATTACGATTTCCCGGGTATTCATATCCACCATTTTATAGGGTTTGGGAGCCACTCCATGTCCTTTACTGATTCTTTCCATTATTTGATCAAATCCCTCCACTGGTTTAAAGCCACGTGGAATGTAATCTGCATCCAGGGCCTGGAACATGCGGGCCAAACAAAGAGAATATTGACCAGACCCCATAATGCCCATAGGAGGCCCTTCCACCACTATATCTGCCCCGACATTTACTGCGGCCCGGGCCCGGGCTTCCCGGGTCATGATGTATGGCAGCCCCCGGCCACTGCGCTCAGTTGGTCCGGGAACAACCGCCACAAATAATCCTTCCGGGACTTTTTTTTTCGCTTCCATCATACAATGCCGGTGCCCCTTATGTAGTGGAGAATATTCCGTGAAATCAGCAATAAGAGGTCGGATGCTCTTATTTAATTTTTTATATGCTGGTTTTTGGGAAGCATCATGGTAGATAATATTTCTATCCCTTTCCAGTATGGCTGTGATTAGATTTTCAGAAGGTGACATGTTATCATTATTTTAATTTTAGGATTCAGTATTTGGTTAAACAATAACCTAACAACACAAATTATTTGATTACCTTTTAATAAAACTTATGGCTGATGCAAAAGAACAGAACTGGTGCAAGTTATGATATATGATCTATGTTTAAAAGACTGTAAACTCCACCCCCGCAAGGGACTTTATAATGTGGGTATTGAACAGGGCAAAATTATGGCCCTGAAAAAAACACCTCTGGTGGCAGATAAGATGATTGATATTAAAGGGAAGGTGGTTTTGCCTGGTTTAATAGATGTGCATGTCCATTTTAGAGATCCAGGTTTAACCTATAAGGAAAATTTTAAAAGTGGTTCCCAGGCAGCGGCCCATGGGGGTTTTACCACCATTATGGATATGCCCAACACTATTCCTCCCACTAATACCGCCCGTTTTTTTAAGGAAAAAAAAGAAATAGCCTCCAAAAAATGTATGGTTGATTTTGCACTGCATGCCGGAGCAGGTGATCTGGTGGAAATTGAAAAAATTGCTCCCCAAAAACCAGCTTCATTTAAATTATTTATGGACCTGTGCAGTGATGAATTTTTAGGTCAGGTTTTTGAAAAGGTATCCTCTTTAGATTCTGAAATTCCACTGACCCTTCATGGAGAAAATCAAAAAATGGTTAATGATTGTACCAAAAAACTTCAGGATAAAAATAAAAACGAAGCATTTGATTACAGTCTGGCCCGGCCTCCTAAAGCAGAAGAATTAGCAGTAGATCAGGCCCTGAGTCTTTCCCGAAATTTCCAGCAAAAAATACATATTTGTCATGTAAGTACCTCCCGGGCTTTAGAGTTAATTAATTCTAAAAAAATAGAAGGTGTGCCGGCAAGTTGTGAAATTACACCTCATCATCTTTTACTTGATTCTTCAGAATTTAAAAAATGGGGTAATCTAACAAAAACCAACCCTCCTTTGCGGTCTAAAGAGGAGGGTATTTCTTTTCCACTGCTGGATAAAATAGATATTATTGCCACAGATCACGCCCCCCATACTCTGGAAGAAAAAGAAAAAGGTGTTTGGGAGGCAGCTCCCGGTATTCCCGGTCTTGAAACAGTTCTTCCTTTATTATTAACCCAGATGAATAAAAATAATTTATCTCTGAATCAAATTAAAAATCTTTTATGTGAAAATCCATCGAAAATATTCAATTTAGAAAATAAAGGGTATATAAAAGAAGGGATGGATGCAGATATGGTGGTACTTGACCTTAAGTTAGAGGGTAAGATTAATCCCGATGATTTTTATACCAAGGCAGAGTATACTCCTTTTTCAGGATGGGAATATAAAGGGGCTCCAGTTATGACCCTATCCCATGGGAATGTTATTATGGAAGAAGGGCAAATTATGGAAAACAAAGGACGCTATGTTTACCCTGATTAATTTGATTTAAAAAAAAAGCTTAATAGAATATTTTTTTTATCAATATTCTATTTTTTTCTTAGAGGAACTATTAATCCTCCCACTATGAGAATTAAAGCCATTAATATTGCTGTTAATGGTATTCCCGTTTCCTGCATAGGTACTTTTCCATCATCATCTGGTTTTGGTTTTGGTTGCTGGACTTCGATGGTAACTGAAGATACTGTATCATCCAGGATAGGATCATAGGTCAGTGATTCCACTTTAGCAGTGTTGGTAATGTTGCCCGTGCGGGTCACAATGGTGGTTATTGTAAGCTCGGCAATAGCCCCTCTTGGCAGGTTTCCAATACTCCATATACCGGTTATAGGATTGTACGAACCATAGTTAGCCACAGAAGATACATATTGTAAACCGACAGGCAGTACATCTATCACCCGGGAATCTACTGCAGTATCCGGGCCCCTGTTTTGTACGATATAGGTAAAGAAGATGGTATCATATAGTATTGGCCTGAGATCATTTACTGTTTTAGTAATGGCCAGATCTGCTGCAGGTGGGACTTCAAGTGTTACTGAATCCTGATCATTATCCGGGTTAGGATCGTATTCGTTTTCTGCAGTTTTAGTAGCCGTATTGGTTATGTTTCCAGTTTGTACCACTTTAGCTATTATATTTAAAATTGCTGAATTTCCAAATTCCATGGTTCCTATCTGCCAGATTCCAGTGGTGAAATCATATACTCCTTGAGTGGTTGTAGATGAAATGTAATTTAAGCCATCTGGAAGAAGGTCTGTTATTTCCACTCCGGTGGCCTGATCTGGCCCATAATTAGTTGCCGTTATGGTGAACATTATCTCGTCCAGGTAATTAGGATGGAGGTTACTGGTATCTTTTTGTACCCCTATATCTGCTGTTTTTATTTGGATATCCGCCGTGCTGGTATTGTTTTCCAGATCGGGATCAAATGTATCTGAAGTTACATTGGCCGTGTTTCTGATGGTGCTATTGGCCTCTGCTGAAACCAGGCCCTGTATGAGAACATTTATTGTTTGTCCCGGGGTAAAATTGCCCAGGTTCAAACTACCTGTCCAGTTAAACCATGAAATGCCCCCATCTATGGAGTATACAGGGTTTAGTATCACCGGAGGTAGTATATCAGACAATATTACATTTCTAGATACTGATGGGCCATTATTGCCTACCAGAATATTGTAGGTGAGGTTTTCATGTCCAGCCAGTACGGGATCTGGAGTGCCGGTTTTTATCACATATATGTCTGCAACTGTTTCCACATCAGTAACTGTACTGGACGTATTATTCTCCAAGAAAGGATCAAAAGTACTGGAATTAACCAACGCCGTATTATTCAAAACACCCAAAGCATCAGACGAAAGCAAACCACGAATCCAAACCTCAACACTATTACCCGAACTCAAATTACCCAAATTCAAACTACCCAACCAAACATTCCAACTAACACCCAAATCCACAGAATACTCCGGATCAAGAATAAAACCAGGCACATCATCACTCAAAAACACATCCCGAGCAACAGACGGACCCACATTACCCACAACAATAGAATACTCAACAACATCCTCACCCGCAACCGCACTAACCGGACCATCCTTAACCACAAAAACATCCGCAACCGTCAACACATCAGTAACCACACTAGACGTATTATTCTCCAAGAAAGGATCAAAAGTACTGGAATTAACCAACGCCGTATTATTCAAAACACCCAAAGCATCAGCAGAAAGATCTCCCCTTATACTAACATTCCAAACCTCACCCGGCAACAAATCACCAATAAACAATGAACCCAACCAAGACAACCAGGCACCACCATTAACCGAATAAACCGGACTCAGTACAAAACCAGGAACAACATCAACCAAAAACACATCCCGAGCAACAGACGGACCCACATTACCCACAACAATAGAGTAAACAACAACATCCTCACCCGCAACCGCACTAACAGGACCATCCTTAACCACAAAAACATCCGCAACCGTATCAACACCAGTAACCGTACTGGACGTATTATTCTCCAAGAAAGGATCAAAAGTACTGGAATTAACCAACGCCGTATTATTAATCTCACCTAAAACATCAGCCAAAACATCTCCCCTAATCAAAACCTCCCAAGTAACACCCGGACTCAAATCACCTAAAACCAACATACCCGTCCATCCAAACCAATCCAAACCACCATTAACCGAATAAACCGTATTAACAACAGACGAAACAACCACATCAACCAAAACAACATCCCGAGCAACAGACGGACCCACATTACCCACATTAACCGTAAACAAAATCTCCTCACCAGCAACAACCGAAAACGGAGCCTCCTTAACCACAAAAACATCCGCAACCGTCAACACATCAGTAACCACACTAGACGTATTATTCTCCAAGAAAGGATCAAAAGTACTGGAATTAACCAACGCCGTATTATTCAAAACACCC
>CAMYKT010000015.1 GCA_947259185.1 uncultured Methanobacteriaceae archaeon | reverse complement strand
ATAGTGGGCGAAGATAGGAAAACTCCGCACCCTGAACATGAAAAGTTGGTAGGACTGATAACTTCCACTGATATTCTGGAATTTTTAGGTGAAAGCAAGGCCTTCAATAATATGGTTTCTAATAGTGCAGAAGAAATACTGAATACTAAAATCACTGAAATAATGGAAAACGAGGTAATTACCACCACCCCCCAAAATAATTTAGGGGAAGTTTGCGAAATAATGGAAAAAAAGGGAATCGGTGGATTGCCGGTGGTCAAAAATAATGAATTAGTAGGTATAATTACTGAAAAGGATATTTTAAATGCAATAAAATAATTCAGGTATATCTTTCAGGTGATGATCAATGAAAGTTCAAGACATAATGACTGAGGAAGTGGTGGTTATCCAGGATACTGACCAGGTAGCCTATGCTAGAAACCTCATGATAAAAAATGGATTCAGTCGCATTGTGGTAATAAATAAAGAAGGCCATCCAGTGGGTATTGTAACAGAAAGGGATATAACTCATAAAATGAGAGGCAATGGCCCCAACTGGAAAAGAAGACCTATTGATAAAATTTCCATAAATAGAGTGATGAATACTGATTTGATTACCATTAGTCCCGGAGAAAATGTTAAAGAAGCGGTAGAAATGATGCTGAAAAAGGATATCAGCTCATTAATAGTGGTTGATGAAGAGGGATTAGCAGGGATAATAACCAAAACAGATCTCATTAAAATATATGGTAATAAATATACAGGGAAATGGAAGATTTCTGATTTGATGAGTTCCGAAGTGGTAACTGTAAATGAAAACCATGGAATAAACCATGTAATATCTCTCATGGAAGAAAAAAAGATTGGCCGAATAGTTGTTATTCGAGATAGCAACCCGGTTGGAATTATAACCACTGAAAACATTTCTTTTGCCCAGATTGAAGACCCGGAAACAGGGATCAATGTGGAAAAAATTTACTTCATCCGGCCAGTTGAGGGAGCAGAAAAAAAGAACGTGAGAATGGTTTCCATGTTAACTGCAGGTGATTTAATGACCAATCATCTGGTGATAATGGATGCTGATGAAGATGCAGCAGCAGCTTCTAAATTGATGCTGGAAAAGGATATAAGTGGTATGCCTGTTGTAAAAGACGAAGAGTTAGTGGGAATAATAACTAAAACAGATATAATAAAAGGAATTCAGTAAACTGATTAATTTCTTTTTTTTTTAGAAATTAAACCAGTATTTATAAAAAATTCGTATAGATTAAGGAAAATATTTAATCAGGGGATTTTTATGCAAATAAAAAATATAATGTCATCCGATATCGTGGTGGTTGATAAAGATCAAAACCTGCACGATGCACTTAAAATCATGAAAAAAAATAAAGTTTCCCGACTACCAGTAGTTAACACCAATAATGATAAAGTTAAAGAACTGGTAGGAATGGTAACTGAAAAAGACATTGCTCAAAAACTGGGATCCTCTAAATACGGTAATCTACCCCCATCCCATTTTCATCTTTCCACGGTTATGACCACGGAACTTATCACTACCCATCCTGAAATGGACCTGGGGACAGCAGCTAATAAAATGCTTGAAAATTATTTAGGCGGTCTTCCGGTAATGGAAGATGGAGAAATGGTTGGTATTATTACCAAATCTGATTTTATAGACAACTGCCGGGGAAAAGCTTACGAGAACAAGCTGGTAGAGGACTTTATGAGCACAGAAATTCTATCTTTAGATCCACAGGAAAGAATTGTCCATGCTAGGAGGTTAATGATAGATTCTAAGGTGAGCAGGTTACTGGTAATGGAAGGGGAAGATCTTGCAGGCATAATAACTGCTAAAGATATCGCGGAATCTTTAATATCCTTCCGAAAGATAGTACCAGATAAACACCAGGCAGCACGTATAAGGAATCTACTGGTGCAGGATGTCATGACTCAAAATGTGCATACCATCTCCCCTCAGTCCACCATAGCTGAAGCTGCCCAACTGATGCTGAATAAAGGATTCAGCGGATTTCCAGTTATAGATGAAAATAATCATCTGCTGGGCATTATAACTAAAACAGATTTAATGGACCTTATTGTTGAAATGGAGGGGGTTAACTAAATTCTTCCAGAAATTAATTGCCCTAAATGCAATTCTTCCATGAAAATCGATTGGAGGAAAAATAACTCCCTTACCCACTTTTTTTATCTATGTCCTCAATGTGATTTAATCTCAGAAATTTCCATTGAAAACTTCTTAGAGGAAAAGATACACCAAAAAGTTGGTATCAAATCAGAAAAACTGGAAGAAGCAATTAAGAAAGGCACTATTAAATTTTATCATTCCTTAAATATTCCTACACTTCAATTTAAAAAGGGTCTGGGTAAAATTGAAGAAGGCACCGTAATATACCTTACTAATAATATCCAGGTTATCCGGGGTTTTCCTAAAATAAGAAGAACTTTACTTTTATCTCCCTCACTGGAGAATTATTTTCCAGACCAGGTAGCAGTAGAAGAAAAGATGAATGGATATAATGTCCGCCTGGCCTGCCTGGAATGTGAATCAGACTCTAAAGATGATATCACCATAATTGCACTTACTCGAGGAGGATATATTTGCCCTTTCACCACCAAAAAAGCACAGGAATTAATGGACTTATCTACATTCTTTCAGGACAATCCTGACCTGGTACTTTGTGGAGAAATGGTTGGCACGGCCAATCCCTATGTTTCCCATCACTATGAAGAAATCGGAAATCTGGGATTCCGAGTATTTGATATCCGACAAAAACTGACCAATCAACCATTATCTCTGGATAAAAAAAGAAAGCTTCTGGAGGATTATGGCCTACCCGTTGTAAGATTGTATGGGATATTCCCTGTAAAAGAGGCATCAGAAAAAATTAAAGAGATCATTAAACAAATAGGGCTGGAAAATAGGGAAGGAGTGGTAATGAAACAACCTGAGATGGAATTATCTCCTCTTAAATATACTTCTTCTCAGGCTCATAATCGAGAAATAAAATACGCATTTAATTTTCCTTTTGATTTTGGAAGGGCATTTTTCTTTTCAAGAGTTATAAGGGAGGGTTTTCAGGCATATGAAATGGAAGATTCCCCGGAAGAACTTAGAAAAAGAGCTCAGAGGATGGGTGAATCCATTATCTACCCTATGCTTAAAATTATTCAGGACATAGCAGAAGGAGACTCTGCTATCGAAGATACTATTATCGAAGTGGATAATCAGGATGAGGCCGAGGAATTCATGCGCCATTTACATGATCTGGGAGTAAGTGCTGTTCTTGAAGATTATAATGATGGAAAGGCAGTTATTAGAAGAATACATCAATCCACTAATGACAAGATAAGGAATTATCTTAAAGGAGGGCTATATTAATTATACCTAAATCAAAACAAGAGGGAGATATTTTTCTGGCATTTTTTGGACCTAAAGGAACCTTTACAGAGGAGGCTGCTGCTACTTTAAAAGGGGATTTAATTGCTTATGATTCCATAATAGAAGTTTTAGATGCAGTTAAAAACAAAAAAGTAGATAAAGGCGTGGTCCCTATTGAAAATTCTATTGAAGGTCCTGTAGGAGTCACCCTGGATCTTTTAGCCCAGGATTATGACTTAATAATTGAAAAAGAGATTGTTTTATCTGTAAGTCATAATTTATTGGCTAACCCCGGCACCAGTATTAAAGATATAAAATCGGTCTATTCTCATTCACAAGCATTGTCACAGTGCCGCATTTTCCTGGAAAACCTTAACATAATTACTCATTCCACTTCCAGTACTGCTGCAGCAGCTAAATTTATTAAAGGCCAAAAAAACGCCGGAGCTATTGGCACTAACCGTGCTGCTGAGTTATATGGGTTGGAAATAATTGCTAGAGATATCCAGGACTATGATAATAATATGACTCGTTTTGTTGTTCTTTCTCATAAAAAGCAACCATCCACTGGTAATGATAAAACTTCCATTGTGTTTTCTTTATCTAAAGATTGTCCGGGAGGATTATATGATGTTTTAGGGCTTTTTGCCAGGGAAAATATTAATTTAACTAAAATTGAATCCAGGCCATCCAAGAAAGGTCTGGGTAAATATATATTCTTTATAGATTTTGAAGGCCACTGTGATGATAGCAAGGTAGAGAATATTTTAAATACCATCAAAAATAAAACTCCCTTTGTAAAAGTTTTAGGTTCATATCCTACTTATGGAGAGGATTAATATTAGTCAAAATGATAAAATTTTAAAAATTCTCAGAGACCTGGAAAAAGACCTGGAAGCAGGTAATATATCTAAAAAAGAGTACCAGTCTCAAAAAAGAGAATATTCTCAGCAACTAGAAACTCTAGAGGCTGCAGATAGAATTAAAATGATGCGGGGTCAAAAAAACGCGGAAAAATCCCTGGATCATTGGGTAGAAAAAAATAAAGCGGAAAAGGATCAAATAGAAGAAGAAGAACTCGTAAAAAAATACGTGACTACTCCAAAAACATCTGGAACTCATCAAAATAATTCTCAAAGTTCAAAATCTAAAATAGGGGCTTTAGCTGCAGTTTTTTTGGCTCTGGCTTTTTTTATAGGCTCTGGATTTGGAGTATATATTCTGGATTTACCTACCACGGCCACTGATGGCACAGTACTGGTAAATGATACTGCCTTCCCTACTTTTGAAAATAGTGCTAATATTACTCAAAATACTCAGGTAACTACTGTAACCCAATCTCCAACGCAAGATACTCCATCTAATGGTGGGGATTCTCCAGGTAATGGGGATTCTCCAGGGGATGGTGGAAATACTGGCGGGGGAGGTACTCCTCCTGAAACTCCTGCCCCATAACTTAAAACCATCATCTATTTTTTAAATTTTTTAATGAGGTAGATTTTATGAGAAAATATTTCATAGCACTATTAGTGATATTGTTTCTCGTTTTTACTGCGGGATGCACTTCTAATTCCGATTCACGAACAAATGAAACCATAACATTAACTCAAAATGGTGTTTCATTTGATTATCCCGGAACATGGGTAGTTGCCACATCTAAAGCTAATGAAACTATAGCTTCAGTCGCCGATCCCCGGTCAGTAAATACTGCTACGGGCTTTGCTGAAACTGTGGTTACTATACAAAGAATAAATAGAACTGGAACTTTCAATTCCATGTATGATCAAAATTATGCTACATTATTCAATAATTCCAGCTATCAGAGAGTATCTGAAAGCAATATTACTATGGGTAATGTTCAGGCCAGAGAGAATGTTTACACTGTGGATGATAATGGTATTCTCAAACAACAACGTGCCATCTGGATAGAGGACAGCAACCAGATTTATGTTATCCTGTGTAGCGCACTTATAAACCAATTTGAAAGGGAAAGACAAAATTTTGATTTGATAGTGAATAGTTTTAAAATAATCAACTAATTTTTTAATATACAACTATCCTCTATTCTTTTTACATTTTAAGTTCTAATCGCCGGAATTCATTGTTTTTTATTGTCTGGCAAGAACAATAGGTATAAATACATTTTTCTAGAAAATATACGTATATATTATAATATTATACGGAGTGTAATCATGAAAAAATATTTTCCCATACTAACCATCATACTTCTGGTGGTATTTGCAGCAGGTTGTGTAGATTCAGGGGAGGAAGGAACAAGCCAAACATCAGATATACCCTCTAAAACTTTTTCTGGAAGCGGAATTTCCTTTGAATATCCGGAATCATGGACATCTGATCTAGAAAGTGAAACTCCTAATTCACTGGTAGTGGTAGGTGATCCTGAGTCACAGGATGCTAATGGCAGCATAACTACTTTAGTAGTTATTCAATCTACCCCATTACCTTCAGGACAAACCCTTAAAGACACTTTTGATGCTACTTATTCTACAGCCGAATCTAATCCTAACTTTGAGTCAATTTCACAACGATCATTGACCCTAAATGGGGTAGAAGCTTATGAAAACATCCATAGAATTAATGTGGATGGTGTTCAAAAACAGGAAAGAGCGGTATGGCTGGAAAAAAATGGCACCATATATGTGATTCTCTGCGGAGCTTTACCTGCTGATTTTGATGCTCAACAGAAAAACTTTGATCTAATAATAAACACTTTCAAAATCCAGTAAACCATATTTTTTTTATTCCATATTTCTTTTTTTCAGAGTTTTAATTTAGATTTTATGAGGGGCATAAATTTATATTCTTAAAATTTAAACTATCTAAAAGAGTCAGGTAAGAGTGGCATACTGTAATATTATGATTAAATTTCATACCTGATATCATTCATGGCCCGTTTTTTTATTTTACTTCCCTTTAAGGAAATTAAATAGTCTATCGGCATTCAAAAAATACATTTTCTTGAATATTTTGTCTTATTAAATTAATTAAAATTAAAAAGAGGATTTAATGGGAGAAAGCCTTCTTAAAACTTTAGTCATGTTTATAAAAATAAAAAGGAGGAACTATAAATGGTATTGCCAATATGTGATGTCTGTTTAAAAAGTGGGATATTATGTCCGGGCTGTGAAAAAAAGCTTAAAAATGGCGAAGTAACTCTAACTGAGCTGAGCATTGCAAAAATAATTTTTAAACTTGGGGATGGCAAACTAGATTTTAAACGGATTATTGATGGGGGAGAAGAGACTATAATTATCACAGAAAAAAATCAAGTTGGTCAACTCATTGGTAAGGGAGGGAAAATTGTAAGGGCCATATCCAAAGAAATAGGAAAAAAAATCAGGGTTGTAGGTGAAGGATCTGATTTAAAATCTGTTTCAAGCGATTTAATTGCTCCTGCACGAATCTCTGGAATAAATATAGTATATGGTCGGGACGGCCAGGAAAAATATAAAATAAGGGTCAGGAGAGAAGATGCCCACCGGCTACCGGGAAAACCAGAGCAACTTAATGCCCTTATCAAATTACTTACTGGTGAAGAAACAATTATTGTACTGGATGACCAATAAAAAGTTATATTAAAAAAAAGGGATTTAAGAAGGTAAAAATTATGAATATAATTATGTGCATTACTGGAAGTGTAGCCGCCGTAGAGTCAGTAAAGCTCGCCAGGGAGCTTAAAAGACAGGGATTTGATATTAAATGTTTCATGAGTGATAGTGCCTGTCAAATCATTCACCCCTATTCCATGGAATTTGCTACAGGAGAAAAGGTGGTTTTAGAAATAACCGGGGCCATTGAACATGTTAAATATGCTTCTGCGGATTTAATTCTGGTTGCTCCAGCTACAGCTAATGTCATAAGCAAATTTGCCTTTAAAATATCAGATAATCCCATTAACTCTCTTTTAATAACTGCCTTTGGACAAAAAACCCCCATTATAATGGTTCCTTCCATGCATGATGCCATGTATCAGGCAGTGGAGGAGAACATAGAAAAGCTGGAAAATGAAGGAATCCAGTTTATTGCACCGCGCATCGAAGAAAGCAAAGCTAAATTTCCCCATATGGAGGATATAGTGCTAAAAGTACTTAGAGAAACATCAGCCGGTGATTTAAAAGGGAAAAAAGTATTAATATCTGCTGGAGGTACTTATGAAGCCATTGATCCAGTAAGGGGAATTTCCAATCGTAGTTCGGGTAAGATGGGGCTGGAGTTAGCAAAGGAAGCATATATTCGTGGTGCAGAGGTAATGCTATTGGCAGGAGAAATGAAGGTAAATATTCCCCCGGTTATACCAACTATATGCACATCTTCTACAGGAGAAATGGCAACCCAAATCCAGGATCTTATTATAGATTATGATATATTCATATCCGCTGCAGCTGTAGCTGATTTTACTCCCACCAATTTTGAAGAAAATAAAATTAGCTCCTCTAAAAACTTACTACTGAATCTAAAGCCCACTCCAAAAATCATAGAGAAGGCTAAAATTATTAATCCAGATATATTCCTGGTGGGGTTTAAAGCAGAGTATGGTGTTTCCAGAGAAGAATTGATTGAATCATCACTCCTTCAACTTAAAACCACAGATATAGTGGTTGCAAATGATGTTTCAATTGATGGTGCAGGATTTGGATCAGATTTTAACCAGGTTTTAATAATTGATAAAGAAAATGTGGAAGAAAATCCATTATTAACTAAAAAAGAGATTTCAAAAATCATTTTTAACAAAATTCTAACAAAGCTAAAATAATAAGCAAGTTAACAATTTAAAGATTAATCAAATAATTGAACTTAAAATAAATATTTTCATCCTCCAGAGCTTTTGCATTATGTGGGAGTATATCAATATTTGCAAAACCCCTGGAGGTGAAATTATGGCCACATGTTAGATGATGTATGGGCAATTATTTTTTTATGTACCTTCTATAATATAAAAGTATCAGTTCAACAAAATAAGAAATTATTCTATTCCCCTAAAACTTTCTCTCTTATTAAAAAACCAGTAAATAAAAATAGATTAAAAACTTAACTCTACGACCATGGCCAGATGATCTTTTTCATATGGCTCTAATTTAACTTTTTCTACAATTTTAAATCCTGCACTTTTAAGTTTTTTTTCCTCAATTTTAAATATTTTTTGAGGTTTTTGTGTCACGTCAATACTTCGGGATTTAATCATGATTATTCCCCTACCCTTCTTTTTTAAAAATAATCTCATATTTTCCATGAAAAGCTCACTTTGCTGGGGTTGAGCCACATCACAATATATTAAATCTACTTTTTCTAAAAGATTCAGATAACGATGTGGCCGGGTGGCATCTTCTAGAAGAGGCACCATATTTTCTCTTTTTTCACATACCCTTAACAACTCTCTCATCATCCGGGGTGAAAACTCTACTGCATACAATAAACCATCTACTACCAGGTCAGAAATATGAGAAGGGGTGGTACCAGAAGAGGCCCCCAGATATAAAACCTTGGAATCTTTATATATTTCCAAGGTATCCATCCCATTTAAAATAGCCGCAGCCAGTTTAGAACGTCGAGGATCCCATATTCTATATTCTTTTCCTTTAAAATCCACTAATTTTTCTCCATACACTTTTACTTCAGGGGCGAGGTTAGGAGTAACCAGCGAATGATCCATGATATAGATTTCACTTGATTTAGTTAATTTTTCCATAATAATCACATTTTAGTTAACTGGCCCTTTTAAGGAATTTACCTAAATAAACTGAATGATTTTTTTAAATCATTTTCGGCTTTTCTTCTTTTTCTTTTTTCCATACTTTTTAGGCTTTTTACGGGAGGTTTCTTTTTTAATAGTTTTAGAACGGGAGGGTTTTTTTGGAAATGGATTTTCTTTTTTTATTTCCTCAACCTTTTCCAAAAACTGTTCTTTAATATGAGGATCAAATTCTCCTGAAAAAAGGTCTTTTCTAACTGCAAGGGATATTTTAGCAGCAAATGCCCGGGCTATTTTTCCTCTAATCCACCAACGCGCCCCTCGAATTTCAGGGTGCTGGTATATTAGCCCATGCTTAGGGGGACGTTCTCCTGTTTTCAAATGCCTGAAAAGAGCTTTTTCTGCACCTAATATTTGCACCGTACTGGAAGGGAAAATAGCAAGCTGTTTAATACTGCCCACGTGGGCTATGAGTTTAGCCCCCAGGGTGGCACCACAAAGATCCATTAAATTAGGAGCGATTTTGCCCATTTTGATTTCCACGTACTTCTCTATGCCTTTGCGAGAATCTTGCAATGATTTAAGTGAGGATGCAAAATTCTGGAGAATTAAAATGTCTTCTTCTTCTATTTCAGCACCCATGCTGGATTCTATATCTAAATTAAATTTTTTGAGGTTTTTTATAATTTTTTCACGGTGTCCGTATTCAGCAATTAAACCCACATATGTCTCATGACTTTTCATAGCATCCATTTCTGGAAAGTGGATGGCATACCATTCTCTGATGCGTTCAGATAATTTACTTATAGACTCATCCAATTCTTCAATGGAACTAACTGCCTGCATTAATAGTTTATCTTCAGATTCAGATGACTCTCTTATCTTTTTAAGGACCAATTCTTGATAAATATTACTAATTCGTGGATTAAAATCTATTGGGGAATCTATAAATCCCACATCTATTAGGATAGAAGTTAAATTATATCTTAAATGTTCTCCCCCCTGGTGGGGTGATTGGAATTCAAATTTTTCACTATTTTTAAGGTTTTTATAATTAGAAACACGTCTGGAATTTTCGATTACTATCTTTTCGTGATTTTTTACCATTCTTTTAAGTAGAAACTCTTCTTCCTTTACTAAATTACCTTCCTGAACATCTAAAATCCGGGAAGATATTTTACTGGGTGGGAAAAGTTCATAATCCAAGAGAATCAAATCTTCACTAAAGGCCATAAAACCAGCCAGACAACTGGTGAGATAACATTTCATATAGTTAGTTTGTCTGACCTGATTTATAATTATTTAAAAATTTCATATTTACCATAGGGCCCTGATCGTTAAGGATAGGGAAACATAATTCATGAGGGTGAAAAATGCTGGAAATCAAAATCTGCGATATTAAATTAAAAAATCCCACCATGTTAGCTGCGGGTGTAATGGGAAGTACTGCATCTTCATTAAACTGGGTATATCGTTCTGGTGCAGGGGCGGTTGTCACTAAATCATTTTCTAGCCAACCAAATAAAGGTTATAATAATCCTACCACGGTGGAGGTGGAAGGGGGCATCATAAATGCCATAGGCCTCTCCAATCCGGGAGTGGAAACATTTAAAAAAGAGCTCAAACGACTTGATCCACAGGTTAAAGTAGCTGCATCTATTTATGGGGCTTCACCTGAAGAATTTGCTGAGGTAGCTTCACAAGTAGAAAAAAAGGTTAATTTACTGGAACTTAATGTGTCCTGTCCCCATGCCATGGGTGGATGCGGGGCAGCTATTGGACAGGACGCGGAACTTACATTTGAGGTGGTTAAAGCAGTTAAAAAGTCAGTTTCAATACCGGTAATAACCAAACTAACTCCTAATGTAACGGATTTAATTGAAATAGCAATCAGTGCTGCTGATGCAGGATCAGATGCACTTACCTTAATAAATTCACTGGGCCCGGGACTTAAAATAGATCTGGAAACCAGCCGGCCGGTATTGTCAAACCAGATCGGAGGAATGTCTGGACCTGCTATTAAACCAATTGCACTTAGATGCGTATATGAAGTTTTTAAGGCGGTTGAAATTCCTATAATTGGTGTGGGGGGTATTTCCAATTATCAGGACGTGGTGGAGTTTTTATTTGCTGGTGCCAGTGCTGTTCAGGTGGGTACCGCTATTATGCACTATGGGCCGGAGATTTTCAATGAAATTGCTGTGGGTCTGGAAAAATTCATGATAAAGAAAGGATTTTCTCAGGTGGATGATATGGTGGGCATTTCCCATAAAATCTAATTAACTACATCAAATAAATTTTATAAAAAAGCATCTTAAGAAGACTTAAGGAACCGAGGGGATTAAATGGTAGATATAAAGCACGTTCCAAATGTAATGGAAATAAAAAAAATAATAAAAGAATCTGAATCGGTTAAAACTTTTATTTTTGATTGGAAAGTGGAGAATAAATACGATTATCCGTTACCAGGTCAATTTATGATGATATGGAATTTTGAAGATGAAAAACCCATGTCCATATCATTAATAGACCCCTTGAAAGAAGAACTGGGCATTTCCATCAAAAAAATAGGTAAATTTTCCAGCCAGGTTCACTCCCTCAAAGAAGGTGATAAACTAGGCATAAGGGGTCCTTATGGCAAAGGTTTTGATTTAAAAGGATCTAAAATCCTGGCTGTCGGGGGAGGAATAGGTATGGCTCCTGTTGCTACCATGGTAGACCATGCTCGGGATAGGGGCGTTTCAGTTGATGTTATAAGTGCTTCTCTTACTTCAAATGAACTATTATTCATAGAACGGATGAAAAATGCAGGGGCTAATGTTTTAAGTTGTACTGATGATGGCACCTGTGGATTTAAAGGATTTGCTACCGACCGGGTGAAACAATTACTTGAGAATCAAAAATATGACCTTATTATTAGCTGTGGACCGGAGCTCATGATGAAAGGCATTCTGGAACTGGCTGAAGAACACCACATCCCTGCTCAATTTTCCATGGAACGTTGGATGAAGTGCGCCATGGGTTTGTGCGGACAATGCTGTGTGGATGATACTGGCTGGCGAGTTTGTGTGGAGGGCCCTGTTTTCTGGGGACATGAAATAAAAATGATAACTGAATTTGGAAAATACCACCGGGATTCATCAGGAACTGCAAAACCATTTTAATCTTAATAAAATTACAGGGTTATTAGGGATAAACAAATCCTGTTTTTTTTAAGATCATGAAATTAAATGTAATTTACACCGGATAATCAGGAATGATAATTAATGATTTATAAGTTAAAGGGAACATTCACATCTTCTCTTTTTCTGGTTTTGATTCTAATTTTATTATCTCTGGTAGTACTGTCTCCTATTTTAAAAATGATTATCCTTGGGGCTATTTTTGCCTATGGCCTAAGACCACTATCTCAAAAAATGGAACCCTATCTGCGCTTTAATTCCTTATCCATTATCCTGGCCATGGTACTTATAATCTTACCTCTAATAGTTCTTATAATATTCAGTGTTGAATCACTAATACAGGTCTTACCTAATGTGCTGGGTGTTGCTCAAAGCTCTGCTTCATCTAATCAAATTAATCAAAGTTTAAACTCTACTTTTTCAGATTTAACCATTATAATTCCTGATAATTTTCAATCATTCATCACTTCTGCTGGGGGAACCCTAAATAGTTTCATTAAAGATATTTTTGTAGGAATTCTTAATTATTTGCTGGAAATGGTTACTTCACTACCTTTACTGGCTCTGCAGTTACTGGTATTCATAGCTTCTACTTTTTATCTGGCCCGTGATGGAGATAAACTTTGGGAATATATTAATTCTGCTATTCCTGCTAAAAGAAAGGGCTTTTTCCACATAATGTATGATGAAACAGAAAAAGTTCTCAAAAGTATTTTTTATGGCCATTTTTTAACTTCTCTTGTCATTGGTTTAATGGCAGTGGCCGGATTTTATATATTGGGATATCCGTATGCTTTATTTTTAGGAATATTGGCGGGATTTTTACAATTCATGCCCATTATAGGTCCCTGGCCCACCTATACGGTTCTTTTAATTTATGATATTTTAATGGGGAATTATTTACGGGCAGTACTGGTGCTGATTTTAGGTGTGGTACTCAGTGGTAGTGATATTTATATCCGACCTAAAATATCTGGAAAATATGCTGATATCCACCCCCTGATTTTTCTGGCGGGATTTTTAGGCGGACCACTGGTATGGGGGTTGGCAGGATTTATACTGGGACCTCTTATATTGGGGGTAACCTATGCTGGACTAATGGCTTATAAAAAGGAAGGTCTGGAAAAAAATTCCGCTGAAGACTAGTTATGTTATATTAACTATGCTTTCTAAAAATGCCCCAATATATTTCTTAAAGGATTTTTATTTTAAAAATATAAAAAAAATAAATTTAGTTCTGAATTCTTTTATTTAAGAACCGGTGGTAACCAAGCTTTGGATATAAGCTATCAGGGATTGGATCAGGTTCATAATTTGCTGCCATATTCCCTGGGGTGTGGTACTAGCTGCAGCATATTCTGCCACATTTACAGGACTAGCTACTTTACTTGAAATTAGAGGTATGCTAAGTGTATTGGAATTGACTGCGTATTTATTTCCATCATCATCCTGATATGTTACTGCAAAGCCACCTATGAAGTAGGGATTTGATACAATGGCATCTTCACCAAACTCTTCTTTTACTTCAGCATCAGTGGGAATATATAACTTTTCGGTAAAACTCTGACTACCTCCTGGACTAATATTTCCCAGGAACTTGTAAAAATTTTGATCAGCCACACTTACATTATAAATAGTATTATTTCCCTTATTGGCTACCGTGTAAGTTATAGTAATATTCTCCCCTTCCCTGGCGGATAAAGGTCCTCTTTGGGTGGCTACGATATTCTGGGCATATGTGGCCCCCACTATGGTGATGAAAATTATAAAAAATATTCCCAGTAAAACATTTTTTTTCATAAAACCCCTCCAGATAAATTATCTGTTTAATTATTACTTAGTTAGGACTCTATTATTAATAAATTTTTCCCGGAATAAACTATTTAATAATTTAAAATATTTAAAGAGATATAATTGACTTTTGAGATTAAAATCCTTTTAATATATCTACCTAGTTTTCAATTAGCCCTTATTATTACTCTTTTTGTTTTTCTTATCTCAACCCATCACATTATATATGGTACACATCTAAATCATTCTTATGGAAACCAGGAATATGGTGCTACTGGATATTGATTATGTTACTCAGGATTCTAAACCAGTAATCCGTTTATTTGGAAAAGACAAAGGCTCAAATGATAATAATACAATCATAGCTCTGGATAAAACATTTGAACCTTACATTTATGTCATACCCTATGATATAGGACTATGTCAACATGAACTGGAAAACTTAGGGCTGGACAAAATTGAAAGAATTCAAAAAAAAGATCTGGGCCAGAATAAGGAAATATTAAAGGTCACATTAAAACATCCTCAGGATGTTCCCGAACTTCGAGACGATATATGGAATTTAAGTCAGGTAAAAGAAATTAGAGAACATGATATTCCTTTTTATCGCAGATATTTAATTGATAAAGGAATTTTTCCCATGTCTCAAATAAAGATTGAAGGAAATATTATTGAATCATCACCCTGTGTTTTTTCCGCTTCAGAAAATACTCTACTTTTGGAAATTGAAAAACCTCCCCAAAAACTGGAATCTGACTTTCCAGAATTAAAGATTTTAAGTTTTGATATTGAGGTTAGAAATCCTGATGGAATGCCTAATGCAGAAAAAGACGAAATAATTATGGTGGGCATTTCAGGGAACATGGGATTGGATAAGGTCATATCCACCAAAGGTCAGCATCTGGACTTTGTAGAAAAAGTAAATACCGAAAAGAAAATTCTGGAAAAATTCGCTGAAATTGTAAAAAATTACCAACCAGATGTTATTGTGGGTTACAATTCTGATAATTTTGACTTCCCCTATATAAAAGACCGGGCCAAACTGCTGGGGGTTAAACTGGACTTAGGAGTTGATGGATCTGAATTAAAATTCTTGAGAAGAGGTTTTGCCAATTCAGCATCTATTAAGGGTATAATCCACGTGGATCTTTACCTGGTAATGAGACGTTATATGCATCTGGATCGATATACCTTAGAACGGGTTTATCAGGAGTTATTTGGCGAGGAAAAATTTGATCTTCCAGGGGATAAATTATGGCAATACTGGGATGCTGGAGGAGAATCTCTAGAACAACTAATCAGATATTCCCTGGATGATGTGCAGGCCACCTATAAAATAGGAGAGAAAATACTTCCCTTAAATTTAGAACTAAGCAGAATTGTAGGCCAACCATTTTTTGACCTGACACGCATGACCACTGGACAACAAGCAGAATGGTTTTTTATGAGAAAATCACACGAATATGGGGAAATTGCACCTAATAAACCTTCTCATTTGCAGCACTCCCAAAGAAGAGGAAAAAGTGTGGAGGGGGGCTATGTTAAAGAACCTGAAAAAGGATTACATGAAAACATTGTTCAATTTGATTTTAGAAGCCTCTATCCCAGCATAATAATATCCAAAAATATCTCCCCAGATACCATTACTCTGGATGAAGAAAATAGTTACATAGCACCGGAGAGTGGCTATAAATTTTTAAAAGAACCTCCTGGATTCATACCGTCGGTTATAGGGCAGGTTCTAGATGAAAGATCCCGTCTTAAAAGAAAAATGCAGAAATCAGAGGATCCCATGGAAAAAAAGATACTTAATGTGCAGCAGGAAGCATTAAAAAGACTGGCCAATACCATGTATGGTGTTTATGGATATTCACGTTTCCGGTGGTATTCTATTGAATGTGCCGAGGCCATTACTGCATGGGGAAGGGACTATATTAAAAAAACCATGGAAAAGGCAAAAAAATTTGGCTTCCACAGTATCTATGCCGACACGGATGGATTTTATGCTACCTACCATCCTGAAGAAAAAGAAAAATAATTACCATTAAAGATTACTTTTTATTTCTCTCATGAATCGGTATTTAATTTCATCTGGATCTAGATCAATAATGGGAACATCTGCATTCCCGGGATTAACTCTCATATGTACAAAAACAGGACCTTTACTTTGGAGTGCTTTTTTAAAGTCAATTTCTTCTTGAAAAACCAGTACTGTTTCAAAACCTGCCGATTCTGCCAGAAGTGATAAGTCCACTTCTTCGCTGTAAGTGCACTGAGAACCAGTAGAACCATAGCATTGATTATCCAGGACAACTAAAATTAAATTTGGAGGGGCCTGAGCACTTATAGTAACTAAACTACCTAAATTCATTAAAATAGACCCATCGCCATCAAAAACTACCACTTTCCGGGGGACTTTACCTCTGGTTTCTGCATTTTTTAAAAGAGATATGGATAATCCCAGACCAATAGATGAAGCCAGGCCCATGGAACCCAGCATATAAAAATTTTTGGCATGGTCTTGCAGCTGGCAAAGTTCACGTGATGGAAACCCGATGTTACAGACCACCAGTTCCTGGTCCAACTTATCAATTATCCGGGATATGGCTTCTATTCGATCCATTTTTATCACTTCTTTTAAACCTTAATAAATAATTACCAGTACTGATTATCCAGCAAAACCCCTACTGGAAATCCCCCTGTAAGGGATTGTTCCCATGATTTGACTATGATTTCAAGGGCTTCTTCAGGACGACCTGGCCGGGAATAAGGTATATTCAGTGCATCTAAAATTTTAGGGGTGGCTTTACCCATGGGTATCTGACCATTTATTCTCTCTCCCAGGGTACCCCGGTGGCTCATAACCAGAAGAAGAGGTAGATGGTACAACTCAAAGAGTGATGCCAGAGCATTAACACAATTACCCAGCCCGGAATTCTGCATTAATATGGCTGGTTTTTTACCGGCTAAAAATGCCCCGGCACATATTCCCAGACCTTCTTCTTCCCGGGTAACCGGTATATGGACTATATGAGGATCGGATTCCACCATTTCCATTACCTCCCCCAGATTTACACAGGGCAGGCTAACCACGAAGTCTATCCCTGCATCCACCATACCCTGATAAACTGCCTGACTAGAATTCATATTATTGTCCTGAAATAACTATTTATGAAATTAATTCATCAAGATTAATATCTAAATCTATTGCAATTTCTTTTAATTGCTGATAGAGAACATCATCAATTTCTATACCTTTATCCATATTCTGTTTAACATTCATAACTTCCATATCTCCTGGTATGAATACGTTATCGGTGGATTTAATTTCCCCAATAAATGCATCCACCTGGGTTTTAAATATTTCCAGGTCTCCAAATTTAGAAGGATCTATGGCTATTATAAGATCTCCCTTGGTACATATTTCTTCTGGATTAGCAGTTCCTCTCACTCCTTTTCCAAAAGCAGCTTTAACCATGGGTCCTGCAAGTATTTCAATCATGAAGGCAAGAGCATAACCTTTATGGGCGCCAAAAGGCAATATGGATCCATTTAGAGCCGCTTCCGGATCAATAGTAGGGTTACCTTCTGCATCCAGAGCCACATTTTCTGGAATTTTTTCTCCTCTGCGCACTGCTTCTAAAAGTTTTCCCCGGGCAGAGGCAGAGGTGGCCATGTCCACCGATACATAGTGGTGGTTAGATGGTATTCCTATGGCCAGAGGGTTGGTACCCAGAATAGGTTCTTTACCTCCAATAGGGGCCACAGCAGGTTCAGTATTGGCAATAACAATTCCCACCATATCCTCCATTATGGCCATATCCGTATAGTATCCGGCCACCCCGAAATGATTAGAATCATGTATTCCTACTGCACCTATACCTGTTTCTTTTGCTTTTTCAAGTGCTAATTCCATACCTTTATAGGTTACTACATGCCCAAAAAGATGATTACCATTTATTAATCCGGTAGAAACAGTTTCATTTTCGATTTCAATGTCGCCCTGTGCTTTAATAGTTCCATATTTAAGACCTTTCACATACTGGGGAAACCTTCCTATTCCATGTGAAGAGAACCCCTTTAAATCGGCATCCATAGTTACCTCAGCAACGATGTGAGCATATTCTGGAGAAACATCCATTTTAGTCAGTATTTGAGTGATTATTATTTTTTCTTGTTCCGCCGTTATTTTCATGATAAAACCTCTTTGTCAGCATATGTGCTATCCATTGATGAATTTAAGGCAAATTAATCAATATAAAATAATTTAAGTATTTTATATTAAAAATTCATAGTAGCAGGGTCTTATTTTCAAAGGTCTTAATTTCAACTTTTCCTGCTATATCATTCCTTACCTTACCAATAAGGTGGGCTTTTTCATATTTTCGTATGATATCCAGGGATTTATCCACATCTTCACCTTTTAAAACTACTACAAATCCAATACCCATGTTGAAAACCCGATACATTTCCTCCAGAGGGACATGGAACGAATAAATAGATTTAAATATGGGGTGTGGTTCAGGAAGAGAATCTATTTTATAACCGGTACCCTTTTTCAAACGTTTGAGGTTAGTAAAACCACCTCCCGTAATGTGCGCCAATCCATGAATTTCCACATCACTTCTTAGAAGTTCCATGATAGGTTCCACATAAATAGCAGTAGGCACGAGGAGTTCCTCTCCCACCGTTTTTTCAGGATATCCTGGTAGGGGATCACTAACATCGAGACCAGCATCTTCAAAAAAAACTCTGCGGGCTAAACTAAGGCCATTACTGTGAATTCCACTACTTTCTATTCCAATAAGCAGATCTCCTTCCTCTATATTCGCACCGGTGATTATTTTATCTGCATCTACGATACCCATACCGGTTCCTGCCAGATCAAAATCTTTAATTATTTCAGGTAAAGAAGCAGTTTCCCCTCCAATTATGGCAATTTTAGATATTTCTGCACCTTTAGCAAGCCCATCACCAATCTGGTTTGCCACCTCCGGGTCTGGTTTTTCCACTGCCAGGTAATCTACCAGGGCTATTGGTTCTGCCCCTACACACAGTATATCATTCACCACCATGGCTATGCAGTCTATACCTACCGTATCATATTTTCCCAGCATACTTGCCACCAGGATTTTACTTCCCACCCCATCCGTACTCATGGCAATAGCTTTATCACCCAGGCGTACCAGAGCAGCAAAATGACCACTTTCAGTAATTACATCTCTAAATTTTAGGGTATCTTTTAGTTTAGATATTAGATGAGAAACAGTTTCCTCCTCTAAATCAATATCTACTCCTGAGTCTGAATAGGTTACCATTTAATCACCTTATCTACTTATTTCCTGCATATTTTACTGTTTTAAATCATGAAATTATAATAATAATAATAATAATAAATTAAAAAACAATTAATATATCATTTTTTTAATCCTCTACCCTAATCACTGTATTCGCACTGTTTCAAGGTTCATCGGGGTCTTTGTTTCTATTTTATAACTACGATATAAACTGGAAGCAAGATCCAGTGTTTTATAGTTATCTCCATGACATATAAGGATTTTTTCCGGCTTTGGACTCAGTCTTCTTACATAGTCCATTAACTGGCGCCGATCAGAATGACCACTGAATCCCTCAATGGTTTTTATTCCCATATTTACATGGAATACCTTGGTCTTACCTTCCTCTTTAAGGGGAATTTCTTTCCATCCTTTTTGTATCCGTCTACCCAGAGAACCTTCAGCCTGATAACCTACAAATACCAGAGAATTTCTCTCATCTCCACAAAGCCATTTAAAGTATTCTACCGAGTTTCCACCGGTAAGCATACCTGAGGTGGATAAAATGATGGAAGGTTCTCCTTCTACAATAGATTTTCTCTCATCAAGGCCATTAACTTTATGAAATACTTCTGATATGAATGGGTTACGCCCCATATGGAATATCTGATCTCTTAAATCTTTACTCAAATACTCTGGCCGGGCGGTGTGTATAGCATTGGCTTCCCAGATCATCCCATCAATGTATATGGGCACGTCTTCTATTAAGCCATTCCTCATATACTCTTCCAGCACAATCATTAATTCCTGGGCCCTTCCCACGGCAAATACTGGAATTAATATTTTACCTCCACGTCGCAGGGTATGATAAATTGTTTTCATGAGCTCCTTTTCAGCGGTGTTTCGGGAAGGCTGCACATCTTCATGCCCTCCATAGGTACTCTCCATAACCAGGGTTTCTATTCTGGGAAACTTGGTTACTGCTGTTTCTAAAAGACGACTCCGCTCATATTTAAAATCACCGGTATAGACCATATTATGCTGTCCGTCTCCAATATGCATATGGGACATTGCAGAACCAAGGATATGGCCGGAATTATGTAATGTTAATCGGATATCGGGAGCAATATCGGTTACCTCCCCATAATCCAGAGTAATAGTATGCTTTACACTTTTTTTAACATGCTTTACATTAAATGGTAATGGTTCATCCTCTCGATGAGCTATATCTATATGATCCAGCTGCAGGAGAGTCATCAGATCCCTGGTGGGAGTGGTGCAGTAAACCGGCCCTTCGTATCCATAGTGATAAAGATACGGCAAAAATCCGGAGTGATCCAGATGGGCGTGAGATATTATAACGGCGTCTAGATCATCCAGAACAAATTCAGGAACATTTAAAAAGGGATAAGAACTTTTTTCATCTCCTCCTGCAACATTCACTCCGCAGTCAAGCAGTACTCTACTATTGGGTGTCTGCAAAAATAAACAAGATCGTCCTACCTCTCTAAAACCTCCCATAGATGTTAAACGAGTCCAGTCATTTTCATATTTAATGCCCTGATGGATTCTGTTTCCCAATTCTTGTAATATTTTTTTTCTTTCTTTACTATTATGGCGTAAAGTTCTACGGATTCTCTGGATAATCTCTGAAGAAATAGGAGGGGTTCTTAAAATCTTAGGAGCCCAACCAATTTTTTTTACAATTTCTCTAGATGTGCTTCCGTATTTCCCAATAACCAGCCCTGGTTTCCGGGCTTCAATAATCACTTCGCAGGTAACTTCATCAAATGAAATATTGGTAATCTTTGCTTCTTCCGGCACTATTTCATGAATCTTAGCAATGGCCTTTTCAGGTTCACTCAGTACGGAACGATCTGAACGAATAATTATCCTTTTCCGAATATCTTTGGCCAAATCTCTAATAAGATCTCCGTTTTCAGTTATAATTTCCGGATTTTTGGTGTATATCACCACCTCCGGGCCTTCGAACTCTACTTTGGCCACCTGTACCCTTGGTGGTAATCCATGCACTATTGTCTTTTTGATTTCTTCAAGAATCGCTGAAACCATACAATCACTTCTAAAAAAATAGAAAATAGTATAAACTTAGTTTACACTAAAAATTTAAGTTATTATAAATAAAATTTAATAAGAAAGAGAAAAAATCAGTTTATTTCTTCAATTCTTTTTTTTACTTCTTCCTCAGCAAGCATTTTAAATCCATCTTCTTCATTTATGATGGCTATCAGTATGCCATTCCCAGAGAAGGTGTCACGTTCCATGGCGGATTTAAGTGCTCTGATGGCAATGTCAACCCCTTCTTCAACATAAAGGTCTTCACTGTAACGATCTTCCAGAACACCATAGGCAAATGGAGAACCTGATCCGGTTGAAATGAATTTGTCTTCAATCATTCCTCCTGCAGGATCCAGAGAATAAATCTTAGCCCCGGTATCATCCACCCCTCCTAAAAGGGTCTGAACAAAGTAGGGATAAAATCTTGATGAATGTAAAATATTTGAAGCCAGGGCCGAGGCCGACTCGATACTCATTTTTTCGCCGTTTCTCATTTTGTATAATACTACTTCAGCACTTATGTATTTCATAAGAGTCTGAGCATCGGCAACAGATCCAGCTATGGTTGCTCCGATATGATCGTCTATTTTGAAAATTTTTTCTGCAACCTTATGGGCAACTAGATTACCCATACTGGCTCTTCTTTCTGTGGCAAAAACAACTCCGTCTTTACAAGTAATACCTACAGTTGTAGTGCCTTTTAATGTGTTTTTATCATCCATAAATACACCTCGAGATAAAAAATAATAGTAAAAAATCAGTTCTAACCCTACATTTGCCTTCATGTTATATAAATATTTTCGGTATGCTCTTACTATTTTTAATTATTAAATTTAATAATTTTAAGGGATTCTTAAATTGAGGTAGGTTCTGTTACTAAACCAACATTAAACTATTAATTAAAAAATAAAAGATGGCATTAAATAAAAAGGAAGAGGGATTTATATATTTATTTAAGTTATTAAGTTATCTAACTTATCTTCCTTAAGACCATTTTTTATTTCACGGGCAATCCTTTGCCCCATACTCATTTCTTCATCAAATAGCAGGTAACTGTAAGCAGAACCATTCATAAAGGTGTTGGTTCCTCCATCTGTCCGGGCACTCATCTCAAAGGTTACAATCTCCAGATTATCGGTACACATGGTCTGTAGACAGAAGGGCCCATTCATTCCTGGTGGCACCAGATCCTTAGCAGATTCTACCAGGCTATCCCCAATCTCAAATACCTGGGGAAGTAAGGATTCTCTCATAACCACAGGATGGTTCCCGGTGATTACATAGGATGGACTTAAACCTACTTCTAATTGATCTTTGGCAGGTATTCTTACCAGACCATCGATATTTGATTCAAATCTACTATCCATACCAAGCACTTCTACTTCATCATTGAGTACGGAGTAAAAGAAGTGCACACAGAAGTTGGTTCCTGAAACATATTCTTCGATATGGGCTTTAGGAACATCATCCTCATCTATCCATTCTCTCTTGAGCATGGATGCAATTTTTTCATCATATTCTTCATGCGAAGATGCTACAAAATATCCCTTACCTCCTCTGGCACCGGGAAACTTAACCATTACGGCCCGATCAATATCTTCTGCATTATCATATTTGAAAGGCATTCTTATTCCAGATTCAATTATTAATTTTCTCTCCAGATCCCTTTCAGCCTCCCATCTCAAAATATCCCGGTTACCGAACATGGGGACGTGAAAATCATTTTCAATTCTATCTAATCCGGCATAAGCTACAAAAGAGCCATGGGGAACAACTACACTGTTCATATCCCTCAATTGTTGTTGTACTTCCTCATTTACAATGTCACTAAATTTATCCACCAGTATATATTCATCTGCTACTTTAAAACGCTGATAAGGCACTTCTCTTCCTTTTTCACAGACCACGGCAGTCTTGAAACCTTCTTTTTTAGCCCCTTTAAGTATATGTAGTGATGTGTGGCTTCCTAAAGTTGCTATAGTTGTTTCTTCTTTATCGTATCCTTCAAGGATACTTGAAATTTCATCTTGGTTTACTTTGCTCATAAAATTCCCCTTAATTAATTTAATTCACATTTAATCAATTAGGCCAGCCATAGCACCATGTTCTCTAATTGAAACTCTGGTGCCAATTAAACCGGATTTAATACTCAAAATATTAGTTGATGTGTATTGGATTATACTAATAGATATTTTTTTTGTCTTGATACTAAGTCTTATGTTTTAATAAGTCCTTTTTATATTCCGCCTATCGAACAATATTAGTTTAAAACGAGATTGCAAATTTAAGCTGGGAAATGATAATCACTATCTAATTTGCTCATACCCTTTTTATCAAATGACATTTAATTTGAAATTTGAATAAAATACTTTAAACTCCCAACTTAAGCATCCTCCAACCAAAAATCTTATAGGCATAAATAATATACAATTTCATAAATCATTTTAATTTTATTTTAAGGTCATATATATGAAATGGAAGCAAATAGGCCACGTTGTGGTAATAAATGAAGATTTAGATGATGTTTCTAATTTTTTAAAAATTCCGGGCGTAAATACAGTAGTCAAAGTGGGTAATATTAATGGAAAAACCCGTAAACCGGACGTTAAACTGCTGTATGGGAATCAGACAGAAACAATCCATAAGGAAAATAATTGCCTTTTTAAGCTGGATGTTTCACGGGTGATGTGGTCTAAGGGCAATACTGCTGAGAGAATTAGGATTGCCCGCCTGGTGGAAGAAGGCGAAATAGTGGTGGATATGTTTGCCGGAATAGGCTATTTTTCTGTACCACTAGCAGTTCACTCTAAGCTGAAAAAGATGTATTCTATTGAAATCAATCCCGAAGCTTTTCATTATTTAAATGAAAATATTATATTAAATAAAATTCAAGCGAAAGTAAAAACTTTTTTAGGCGATTCTATGGAGATAGCTCCTAATTTATCTGCAGATAGAGTATTGATGGGGTATATTGGGAATACTCAGGACTACCTTCAATCAGCTATGGATTGTGTGAATGAAGGTGGAGTAATTCATTATCATGAAACGGTCCCAGAAAAAATAATGTCTAAAAGGCCCATAGAACGAATAAAAAAGGCGGCTGGGGAAAGGAATGTGAATATTACTAAGCAGAGGATTATTAAAAAGTATTCTCCCGGAGTGGTTCATGTAGTGGTGGATGCTAAGATTGATTAGTTTTTAATCTGCTTGGGGTTTTCAGGTTATGATTAGTATTATTTAATTAATATCTAGAATTTTTCTTTTTAGATTTTTAAATAGATTACATTTTTAATTTATTATCTTTTAATTTACCTCATATAGTCCTCAATTGTTTAATAACGATTTAAAGGGATAAATAATGGTTAATCTAAAAATTCTTTTATTTAATAACTAATATTAAATAGGATAAATCATAATAAATTATTAAAAGTTATACTGGCATAAGGACTATTTAACCGGGATTTTAACCAAAAACCAGTAAAATTGTAATAATTATTTGGAAGCTTTTTAATAATTTAATTTAAAGGGGTAAGGAAACTTATACTGGCGTTTTAAGTTGATCTATTTTACAACATCCAGTTAAGGGGGGAGGATGTTTTTATGCCTGCGGCGCGTATTTTAATTGTAGAGGATGAAGGACTCACAGCAATGGAGCTTCAAAGGAAACTAAAATCAATGGGTTATGATGTACCCACCTTTGCTTTTTCTGGAAGAGAGGCTATTATTAAGGCAGAAGAACTTAAACCAGATTTAATTTTAATGGACATTATTTTGAAAGGACAAATTGATGGTATAACTGCTGCTGAAGAAATATCAAAACATCAAGATATTCCTATTATTTATCTTACTGCCCATGGGGATGATAATACTCGAAAAAGAGCAGGCAATACGGTATCTTATGCCTATCTTTTAAAACCATTTGATGAAGAGGAACTACAAAAAAACATCGATCAGGCATTGTATCAACACCATCTGGATAAAACCATGGAAAAAGACCCTTTTCTAGATAAAAAAATTAAAAAAACGGGAGGGGCAGTAATAATAACTGATAAAGATGGAATTGTCCAGTTCATGAATTACAATGCTTCTTATATTACCGGCTGGGATAAAGAAGAGGGTATTGGGCAAAAAATTGATGAAATATTTGAACTACATCGTAAAAAAACTGCCAGTATAAGTAAAAATCCGGTGCTGGATCTTTTGAAAAATAAAACTGCAGAAATAAAGGGTAGATCATGGCTAAAAACAATTTCCGGATCCTATGTTCCAATTGACTATATGATAGCCCCTATTAAAGATTCGGAGGTGGATATAGTAGGTTCCACCCTTATTTTTAAAGACATAACCCATGTGGTGGATGAAGAAGCCATTGATAATCTGATAAAAAAAATTTTACGCAATTCTTCACCAGTATCTGCCTTTTTTGATTATAAAGGAAACTTTATTCAAGGCACCACTGGCTTTTGCGGGATAATGGCAGACGATTTAGAAATTGATAATTTTAATCTTTTTAGGGACATGGGAATGGATGATGATTTATTATTAAAACTGGAAAAAGAAAACTCTGTAAGCTACAGCCAAACTATCTCCTCCTCTTCCAATAGTTGTTTAATTTGTAAACCCCAACTGGATAATAAAATGGAAGTTAAATTAACTGTAAGCAGGTATACAGATGACTCACATAATATTGATGGATTTTTACTTAAATTGAATAAAAAGGAAGAAAAATCCAGCAAAATAACTCCTGAAAAACATTCAGTCCGAGTTGTAAATACCTTAAAAACTTCTCCGGAACTAATCTCTAATGAAGATAAATTAAAAGCGGCTCAAGTCATGGAGTATAAATTTGAACCAATTCTTAATACCATAAATGCTGTTTTTTTTGCAATAGATCGGAATTTTAATTGTATTTACTGGAATAACTATGCTGAAAATTTAACTGGTGTATCCAGGTCGCAAGCCTTAGGTAAATCAATATACGATATATTTACTCAATTAAAAGGGATAGAAGTGGAAGAATTATATAAAACAGCACTTAAATCCCAAACTCCTCAGAGCCTGATAGATGAATACCCTAATTCTAATGGCACCAGCCTGTATGAAATAAATGCTTATCCTTCAGCAGGGGGGGTTGCTGTTCTTATTCGGGATGTTTCTGAAAATAAAAATGTAGAAAATGATTTAAAAAATGAAATGAATTTTTTTAAATCTCTACTTGAAAAACAAAAGAATCTGGTTTGTGTTATGGATAAACTGGGGAGCATTATTTTTACCAATAACAGCTTTAAAAAGTTGAAAAATCCTTCTAATTTCAAATATCTACTTTCTTTGGAAAATAAAAAAGAATTTGAAGAGAAATTCTTAAAAAAGATCAATCCCAATAACATAAATCTAAAAAATAATCCTTTAAAATTATCTAATTCTAAAATTAATCTAAATTGGGATATAGTGCCTCTGGCTGACTCTGCCCCGGGCAAATTTATGGCAGTGGGGTCTATTGCAGGAAATTACCAGGACGAAATAGAAGCACTGAATGCAAAAAACAGGGATTTAATAAAAATTCAAGAAGATCTACAGACTGAACTGGCTCAAAAGAAGGAAAAACTGGAAAAAGCTGAAAAAAGTGGATTAGAAATTTTACAGGAAAATCAAGATTTAAAAAATGAAATCCAGGAAAAAATAAAATCAAAAAAAATTGATTCATATAAACTGAATCTGGAAATTAATCAGCTTAAAATAGCCAAAAATGATCTAAAAAACGAGTTAAAACAACTAAAAGAAGAAACTCAGAACATGGCCAAAATAGATGAAAATGAGCCATCATCAGACCTTTTGATAAAAGAGTTAAATGAATATAACCTAAATCTCAAAAAAAATCTTGAAAATTCAGTAAAACAGGCTAATAAACTTTCAGAAGACAATAAACTTTTACAAAGGGAGCTTGCAGAATTAGAATTTATAAAATCCAGAAACCAGAAAGATTCAGAAGAGATGAAAAAGGAATTTAACCGACAAATAGGAGACTTTAAGGGCGATATTGCCCAGCTAAAACAGATAAATGATTCTTTATTAAAAGAGTACACTTTACTTGAAAAAAATTCTATTAAAGAACAGGAATTACTTAAAAATGGTCATAACATTTTGATTGAGGAACAAAAAAACTTGAAAGATTCTCTTCAAAACTTAGAAATTCATGTCATGGCCCTGGAAAAGGATAACCAGAATCATGAAAAAGATAAAAAACATTACTTAAATAAATTATCCCAATTAAAGGATATTAAAAAATCTTTAGAAGAAAATAATCTTAAAATTAAAGAAACATCCGATAAAAAATCTTCAGAACAGGATAAAAAGATTAAAGAGCTTAATAACAAATTGGAAACTTTAAAAAATCAGAAATCATTTCTTAAAAATGAAAAAGAAAATCTGATGAAGGATATTAAGAATATACAATCATTGCAGCAATCACTGGAGATTGATAATGATAATCTAAAAAAGAGCCAGAGAGAACTGCTGGATAAATATTCCAAAATCAAAGAAAGTTCAAAAAAATCTTTAAATAAACTTGAAAAAGAAAATGAAGAGCTTAAAAGAAGTTTGAATTTAATTAATCAGGAAATTAAATCGATAATGGCAGAAAAAACTGAAATAATTCATAATATGGAGAAAAATTTAGAAAAACTGGAAAAGGAAAAGGCAGACAATCTTTCAAAATTAGATTCTATAATGAATGAGCAGGATGAATTGAAAGCCCTTTTTGAAGAAAAAAATAAATTATTTGATAAGGAAAGAAAAAGCTTTGAAAATAACCTTAAATCATTGAAAAATATTCTTAAATTAAATTCCAAAATTTTCAGGGAAAAATTATTAGAAGACATCAAAGAAAAGCAGAATCAGATGGAAGAAGCAATTATTGCCAGTGAAAAACTTTATAATCAATCAATTTCTTACTCTAATGGTTCTGAAAATTTAAATACATATTTGGAAAGCATAATTGAAGATTTCATCAATAAGAACCATTTAAAACCTGATGAATTTAAAATTGATATTAAAATCAATACAATAAATTTAAATGAAGATAGCTGGTTGACTTTAGGTTTAATATTAAGTGAAATGTTATCCCTGGTAATTAAAAAATCCCCTTCACGATCTGGTGAACTTAAAATCATAATTGCTCCCTATGATAAGGAAAATAGACTGGACATGATTACTGATTTAACACTTGAAGTAGAACATGATGCTGAATTCCAAATTATAAAAGCACTATCCCGGGAGATAGGTGGCCGATTAAAGATAGGTACTTCCTCTAAAAAACTATTTGAACTATATTTCCCTTCTAAAATATTTTAAATCATTAATTATAATTAATTCAATGGAAAAGATTTAAAATGACCCCTTTTAAAGTTTTAATTGCTGAAGATGATAATATAACGGCTCTTCAAATAAAAAAGAAACTCTTGAGCTGGAATTTCCAAGTTATTGGCATTGCTTCTTCAGGTGATGAAGCAGTAGAGATGGCACTAAATACTCTACCTGATGTTATATTGATGGATATTATTTTAAAAGGAAATATGGATGGTATAAGTGCTGCAAAAATAATTTTACAAAATCTTGAAGTGCCCATTATATATTTAACGGCCTATGCTGATGAAAAAACCATGGAAAGGGCCAGATTAACTGAACCTCAAAATTATATAGTGAAACCATTTGATGATATGGAATTGAGATTTGCCCTGGAAATCACAGAACAACCATAATCTCATCAGTGAAACTATGGATGATTATGTGGGTCGTTTGAATCAAAAAGGCATTATATCTTTTGTTTCTTCTTCTATAAAAAGAACGCTAGGCTATAATCCTTCTGAATTTTTAGGAAAGCCTATTTTTGAATTTATACATCCAGAAGACCTGGAAAAAACTTTAAAAGCCTTTAAAGAATGTGGAAATAATAAAAAATCTATAAAAATAAGAAGCAGGTTCTTCAATATTCATCAGAACTATACCTGGATTGAAAGTATTTTAACTCCTCTTTTTAGTGATGAAGGCCAATTTAATGGGGCTATTTTTAGTAGTAGGCAGATAAATGACCAGATTGAAGTAGAGGAAGAACTTAAATATGCCATGAACTACTCCCGAAATCTAATTGAAGCCAATCTGGATCCTATGGTAACTATTAGTCAGGGTGGGAAGATAATGGATGTAAATCAAGCCACTGAAGATGCTACCGGAATTCCTAGAAATCAATTAATTGGAACTAACTTTTCCCAGTACTTTACTCTCCCGGAAAAAGCCATGAGGGGCTATCAAAAGACACTGTTTTACGGGTCCCTTAAAGACTATCCTTTAACTTTGAGACACATTACTGGAAAAACCATGGATGTACTCTATAATGCCACAGTATATAGGGATAATGAAGGTAAGGTACAGGGAGTTTTTGCTGCAGCCCGAAATATTACTAAATTAAAAAAGGCAAATGAAGCTTTAAAGCTTTCTGAAAGACATTTTAGATCCTTAATTGAAAATGCACTGGATTTAATACTGGTTTTAAATAAAAAGGGCGATATAACTTATGCCAGTCCTTCTGTGGAAAAAACTTTTGGATTCAAAGTTCATGAAATACTGGGCTTCAATATTCTTGATTTGGTCTTTTACCAGGATATTTCCCTGGCCAATGAAGCACTATTTGAGAAACTAAAAAAATCAAAACAGAGTATTGACTTTGAGATCAGGTTCCAAAATGAAAATGGATCATGGATGGTATGTCAGGTGGTTGCCCAAAACCTTTTAAATGATCCTGCAGTTAAAGGGATAATTTTAAATATAAAAGATCTTACTCAACATAAAATGGCAGAAAAAGCCCGCAATAATCTTGAAACAATATACAGCACCCTTTTGAAGGCCAGTTTAGATGGGGTTATTGCTATGGATCTGGAAGGAAATATCACTCACCTGTCTCAAAAAGCTATTGAAATTTTAGGAGGAGATAAAACCATAAATTATCACTCCAAAACAATTTTTGATATTGTATCTCCCTCTAAACACCAGCTTATTAAGGAAAACATGGAAAAAATTATTGTGGATGGTTATCTGCACAACATAGAATATAACTTCATCAGGACAGATGGAACTAAATTCACAGGCGAAATGAATTTTGCACTATCCCATGATTATCAAGGTACTCCTAAGGGATTTATATCTACTTTAAGAGATATAAGCATTCGTAAAGAAATGGAAAACCAGATTAAGAAGTCTTTAAATGAAAAAGAGATACTACTAAAAGAAGTACATCACCGGGTTAAAAACAACATGCAATTAATATCCAGTTTAATTGGCTTGCAGTCGGAACAAATACATGATGTTGCAACCAGAGAAATGTTCGAGGATAGTAAAAACCGTATAAAGTCTCTGGCTTTAATACATGAGATTTTATATGCATCAGAAAGCATGGAAGCAGTAGAATTTTCAGAATACATTGTAAACCTGATAGAGGGACTGAAAAGTTCCTATAACCATATCAGTAAGTCTATTGCGATAGATATCCAGGCCAAAAAAGTATTAATGGAAATTGATCAGGCCATCCCTTGTGGGCTAATTATCAATGAACTGGCCTCTAATTGCTTTAAATACGCTTTTAACTCTGAAGATGATAACCAAAACTTTAAAATGGGAATAAAATTTTATTCCCGAGGTGATAAAATTTTTTTAAATATTGCAGATAATGGCCCGGGTTTGCCCGGGAATCTTGATTTTAGAAACACTGAAACACTGGGTTTACAGATAGTATGTACTCTGGTATCTCAATTAGGTGGGGAGATAGGCCTAGATTCTACCAATGGAACTAAATTTAATATTAATTTTAAAAAATCTTAGAATAAACTTAAAATATATTGCATCTTTTATCTGCAACTAAATATTTTCAAAATAAATTATCTCACCTAAGGCAATTAAAAAAAAACACGTGATTAAAATTAAGATTATGGGAATTGATTTATCTGCTAAAACAGAAAACGATACGGGAATAACCATTATCCACCATAATAAATTATTTTTTAAAACAGTATTTTCAGATGAGGAAATTCTAACTGAGATAATAAATGAGGGTCCGGTGGTGGTGGCTATTGATGCTCCCCTCTCACTGCCTAAGGGCAGATGCTGCCTGGAAAAAGAGTGCAAATGTAGCATAAGAGGGCATTTTAGGGATTCTGATAAAAAAATGAGAAAATTTGGAGGAGTTTTACCTTTAACCTTTTATGGAATGAAATTATTAACTCATCGGGGCATTCAACTTAAAAAATCTATAAAAACAGTCATGGGCAATAACTTAAAACTTAAAATTATAGAAACCCATCCCAGAACATCAGGAAAAATAATGGGTTTAGGGCAGGATAAACAAACTACATTTAATGCTTTAAATAACTTTTTTTGGGTAAATAAAAAAGCTGATGAATTAACTAACCATGAAATAGATTCTGCTCTTGCTGCTTTAACCGGTGTTTATTATATTTTTGAAAAATTTAAAGAGCTGGGCGACCCTTCAGAAGGAACCATAATCATACCCGAAACCGAAATTAATTTTGATAGAGATATGAATACTTTTTTTCCTAGCTACTTTAAGTTATAAAATTTTAAATCAGCTATTTTTTCCAGTATCTGCTCACTTAGATATTCAGGGTGCATATACCGGGGATAAACAGCTAATCTTTCTTTAAGGAGGTATCCTGCTTCTGTGGTTAGTTTTTTTAATTCTTCTATTTCAGGCCAGGGCGCTTCCGGGTTCACAAAATCAGGGGTTAGCGGAGAAACACCTCCCCAATCATCCAAGCCACACATCAAAAAAATCTGTGCAGTTTCGGGATTGAGATTAGGGGGTAGTTGAATACTAATATCTGGAAAAATTAATCTGGCAACACAAACTGTTTTAATCATCTCTAAGATAGAGGGTTCTTTGTGTTTTTCCATAGCAATACCAGGTTTAGAATGGAAATTTTGAATAATTATTTCCTGTATATGCCCGTATTTGTCCTGAATCCTGCGGAGTTCCAGGAGAGATTCTGCCCTTTCCTGCAGGGTTTCACCTATACCTACTATAATCCCGGTAGTAAAGGGTATTTTAAGTTTTCCTGCGTTTTCTATAGTCTGAAGCCTTAACCAGGGATTTTTACCCGGACTTTTTTCATGGGCAATGGTGGACATTAGGCGCTGGCTGCTACTTTCTAACATCAAACCCATGGAGGCATTAACCTCTTTAAGCATTTTCAAATCAGCATAAGAGATTGTTCCGGGATTTGAATGGGGTAATAAACTGGTTTTATTTAAAGTCTCCTGGCAGATATGATAGAGATATTCCACCATATTGGCAAAACCTAATTTATTAAGAACTTCTTTTAAAGGGTTTATTTCTTCTGGACGCTCTCCAAATGTAAATAAAGCTTCTTTACAACCATATTTTTCTGCTTTTTTCAAACTAAGCAATACTTTAGTGGGGTACATTAGAATATCTTTACTCACTGTATCTGGAGTTTTTTTAAATGTACAGTAACCACAATCATTCCGGCATAGTTCAGTAAGGGGCAAAAACACGTTTTTAGAAAAAGTAATATGGGGGTGCTCTCTTTTAGAATTAGCATCCTTCATTAAGTTTAACACTTCTCCCCCTTTAGAACTTAATAAATTTATTATTTCGTGCCTGGAAAAAGATTTCAGGGACATTCAATTCTCCCCTATTTAATTTTTAACATTCAGCATTGGAAAATACAATTTCAACAAAACAGGGACCAATGCCACTTTTGTCTTTCCATAAAACAATGAAAAATCCTATGTTTTCTAAAAATCCCAGTTTGTATTCCACCAGGAAATTCATGGACTCTAAAGATTCTTTCATTTTGTGGATTCCTCCAGGATCAGTATCTCCCTGGATTTCCACACTATCTCTTATTTGCTTGTCCATCAAGGTTATAAGTGAAGCTGCATCATCAGAGAACATATCTATTTCTTTAGCTCCCAGTACCTTAAATAAACTTTCCAGTTCTAAATTCATGTTGTTAGCGTCAATTCTTTTTTTAGACCTGCCTCTAACTATTAATATTTGCTCAGCATCTAAAGCCGGTCGGGAACCATCAAATGCTTCCATATATTCCATTACATTTCCGGCAACTTTATGAAGATTTATCAAAATACATCCTCCTTAAAGGTGTTATAGTAGATTATATTGCTTAATTATTATTATATTCAGGTAAAGAAAATAAATTAAAGCAATTAAAGGGATTTATATTTTAAATATGGTCCATCCCTTCAATTTCATATTTCAATTCGCCCATGGTGGCTACTTTCTCTGCAAAAGCATCATGTCTATGGATGCTTTCTTCATTGACCTGGCGTACGGTTACCATAGTATCATCCGGTAAAAATGAAAACTCTTTTACTATTTTATGCACCATGTTCCGCACACAATCTTCTACAAACATGGGATTCTTATGGGCTTTTACCACTATGGCGTTTTCATCTGGCCTTTTTAGAAGTTCTGAAACGCTGGCACTCATGGACTCTTCAATGATACGGATTAGTTCTTCTCCCCGGATGGTATGATCTTGAGGAACCTCAATCATGATCATTCCCCTCCCTCTCTGATTATGAGAGGCAAAAGAAACCGTATTTAAAACTTTTTTAAGGGTATCATCATCTAAAAATTCTGCCAACTTTTGTCTTGAAGTTTCTTTAACTGATTCCTGGGCACAGGGACATACAGTCATACCCACAACTTCAGCCCCAATCATTTTTCGGATTAAAACCTCATCCCCATCCCGGTATCCAATGGCATCTGCCATGATCTTGGTCATTTCCTGGGATTTATTATCGGTAACTGGCGACTTTTTCATGAACATGAAGTCACTTTTCATGCTCACCTCTGCCCTTTTAGCATACTTATGTTTTTTAAGGAGGCTGTTAACAATTTCTGCACATAATGACTCCACTTCTAATGCGGTATCTTCCACCATCTCTTCCAGGACCTCACTTATGGCTTCTGGATTTCTGGACATGTGGATACCTCTTTGCGTACTGGGTAGATCCACAAAAGCATCAAAAGTAGGTAAAAGTATTATAGGTCTTTTTCCGTCTCTTTCTATTTTTAATAGTTTTTTTACCCCACTTACTCCCACCCGGGTAAGGTGAACTGGAATAATGGGAATATTATCTTGTGTGTCAGGGAAGCAAACTAAACCCAATTTTTCACCCCGAATATCCTGATAAACATTTTAATTCTACCATTAATCATCACTTAAATTAAAAATGACCAGAATAAAATTCTAATCACTGATAATACAAGCAAAAATTATCTCTAAAATATTTTTATTTATTCAAATCTAGATTAATCATTATTAGATATAAACTTTTGATTATTTACAAGGAATTTTTTTTATAAATGAAACGGAAATTAAATTTCCATCATAAATGTTTTATTTATAAAAACCTTAATTTTCTAACTCTAAAAGAATATCAACCAGTTTTGAATCATTGAGATCTTTTAAATTACCTTCTAATACTACACGGGCTCCATACAATTCTGATGCATTTTTACCTAAAATATCTCCATTTAAATCTGATTCTGCAATTACTAAAATATTCTTTAATTTCAATTTTTCCATTTTTCGGGAAATATCATTTTTCACATGTGTTATTTTCTTATCAATGGACTTAAGGGCAGCATCAGGTATTTTAGGATTTAATTGTTTCATATCTTCTACTTTTAGTGGAACCCCCGCTACCACTATTTGCTGTACATTCACCCCCATCTTCATCAGCATCTTCTTATAATTACTTTTGGTGGTTAGAATTATCCATTTTTTTGAAAGTTCATGGACTTGATTTTGTGAGCTGATTTTTTCCATTACTCCAAAGTCAGCCAGCATACTATGAATATTTTCCCGGGCATCCAAAAGTTTGTTGGTAAAATCACCGGCTTCCCGGGCTGATAAACCATGGGATGGTAAACTGGTGTAAATAAAATCTTCAGCAGCAATAAGATCTTTTAAGGCTCTTTCATAGGCTTTAACATCTATAAAACCTTTTTTAGCATCTTTTAAAATTTCAGTACCCTGAGAAGTCTTACCTGCTAATTTAATTAGATTTTCTGCTTGCTTAGTCCTTATATTATCCATGTGATATCACAATCCCCAAAATGGTGAAAAAGTATCTTTAATTTCTTTAAAAGTTTCCAGAGTGTTTATTGAAACCTTATCTTTATTTAAGTATTGGGTCTCTATTTCTTTTTGAGTTTTATATTCCCCTAAAGGAAGTAATTTATGGTCCAATAAAGAATTTATAAAAACGGTATTGGATTGGGCCAGGGCACTTAAATTGTACCCTCCTTCTAAAAGCACTGCCATGGATCCCTGCAGCCCCATTAAATAACCTCCCACCCAGGAATAAAAATCTTCATCAATATTTATCTGAGATAGGGGATCATCACGATGGGCATCAAAACCCGCTTCTACCAGCAAAAGATCTGCTTTAAATCCATTTATTACAACAGGCAGTATTTTATCTAAAATCCATATATAATCTGCATTATTTGATCCTGGAATCATAGGAATATTCAAATTGAAACCCATTCCCGGGCCGGAACCTATTTCTTCCACGAATCCTTTTCCCGGGAATAGAGTATAGGGGTCCTGGTGGATGGATACATACATTACCTCCGGGTCATCATAGAAAATATCTGCATCTCCATTGCCATAGTGAACATCAAAGTCAAAGATTAAAAAGCGCTTTTTATCATCTTCTGCACGAATTTTTTCCACAGCAACAGCAGCATTATTAAATAAACAAAAACCCATAGCTCTTTCTCGTATAGCATGATGTCCGGGGGGTCTTGACAAGGAATAAGCCCATTTTTCTCCTTGTATAACTTTTTCTGCAGCCATTATCGCCCCTCCTGCTGCTAAAAGTGCCACCTGATAACTTTGAGAAGAAGCATAGGTATCATTATCCAGATAACCTCCTCCCTTCCTACAAAATTCTTGAATAAAGTTCACGTGCCCGGGAGAGTGAACCCGTAGCAGATCTTCTTTTGATGCCTTTTCTGGAGGAGATACAGTTAACCGGGATAAAATATTTTTATCATGCAACTTTTGCATTATGGATTTCGTTCTATCTTTATTTTCAATATGATAGGGTTCCTGATGTAGTTCATAATCTTTAGAATGGATTAACACCTTAAACTCATCCTGAATTTCATTAGTATTATGGATATATAGATAATTATTTATTGTTTTTTAATAATATTATTAACTGGTAGAAAGTATAAGTGGAGGCAATTTATATGAAAATAGAAGATCCCATAAAAACAACAGTGGAAGAACTGAGAAAACTCCTGGAAATAAATAATTTTGTAGGAGAACCAATTGAAACAGAGGATAAAATGTTAATCCCTGTAATGAAGATGGGAATGGGTTTTGGAGCTGGAATGGGTAAAGGTGAAGCTCCATCTGGTGAAGGTGGAGGTATGGGTAGTGGTGCTGGTGCTGCAGCCGGGGTGGAGCCAGTGGCCATGGTAGTTATTTTAAAAGGAATTCCTGGACCAGAAGGGGTAAGGGTACTTAATCTCAGTTCCGGGGGCCCTTTGAGTAAGGCTATTGGCGAGATTGGTACAGTAATCACCGATGTAATAAAAGAGACCCGTACTAAAACTAAAAAAGAAAAAGCTAAAGAGGAAGAAGCCGCGGAATAAATTTTTTTGAAGATTTATTAGAGTTCGGATTATATTTTTAGATTAATGTATAATCAGGAAACTCCTGGACAGGTGGATATAATTGCTATTAATCCCCACCATTTTACTTATTTTGGGATTTATCCTGCTAATAATACTGATAATCCCCTTCCATATCTCTTTAAATTTGAATAAAACTGGGGGACTTATGGAAGGAACATTTAAGATAAAATGGCTCAAAATCACCCTTATAACTAAAAAATTCCCTGAAAAAGGAAAAGATAAGGATGAAAAAGAAGATAAAGACGAGGAAGATAAAGAAAAAAAATCTGAATTTTCCCGGGAAGATCTCACCAAAACTCTTTTACTCCTTATGCAATCAAGAAAATATTTTTTAAAATTTTTTAAGATGGTATGGCATTCATTTTCCCTGGAAAAATTTAAGTTACATATCATTCTGGGCTGGTCCAGCCCGGTGGATACTGCTATTACCATGGGGTATATTTGGTCTGCAATGGCTATATTGGCAATATTTCCCGCACTGGATTTTTCAGCCCGCCCTGATTTTTCAAAAGAAAGAATAGATGGTAAAGCTTTTTTGAAATTTAAAATTCAGTTAATAAAGCCTTTCCTGGGAATATTATGGCTTTTAACAAAAAAACCAGTTATATCGCTGCTATGGAATCTTAAGAAGATGAAATAATGATAAAAAACGATTTAAATGGATTTAATTTCCATGAAGAGAAATTAATTCTGGAAAAAATTCAGATAAATAACCGTGAAATTCATCCCCTGGTTAGGTTATCTATATTTTATACCGAATCTGGTTTAACCAAGGTTTCCATGAATCCCCTGGCCTGGCTGGTACATGAAGGAAATTCCGAGGATATTGAAGCATCAGCTGAAAAATATATACTCCTCTTTGATGGAGAATTTGAAAAAGAGCCGGAAAATCTTTTTAATTACTTTGAAGAGCATTTGAAATAATTTAATATTTCTATTTTTTCAGGGATAATTTTTTACGCCGGGATTCCAATAAAAGAGGTTTTTTATTTACTAATTGGGATGCAGGCATCAAAATGCCACTTATACTTTTATTAAGGGCCTTAATAATCTTCAAACCCTCCGCATTTCTTAATAGATGATGATCAACTATAATTTGAGGTATATGATTTCCTATTTCTTTCAAATTTTGCAGAGATTTACTAAAATCCTTTTCTGATAAAATATATCCTTTTAAGTAGTGGGGTGGCCCACTTATAATTAAAATATCTGGTGATTCCTTTAAAATATATTCAAAGCTATTTTTTGAAATGGGGCCCTGCATATCTGATGCATGCAATATCTTCTGGCCATTGTAAGTTATGCTAACAGCCACTATATTACCCAGAGGACTTCCTTTTTTTCCATGAGGCAGTGCAGGGGAAAGTGAGCTTAGTTTCTCCGGATTTAAAAGATTTAGGATTAGATCCCTTTTCACTATATATTAGTTCACAGTCAGGAAGAATTTTCAAATTTTCTATTAACTTTTTAGCTCTTTTTTTCTGATTCTGATTGATATTATGCTGGGGATTTTTTAAAAAAACTTTTTTTCCAGAGTAAAGAGTCTTAACATCTTCTATTTTTGATTCCAGGTAAATATTTTCTTCAAAAGGAGTAAAATGATCATGGTGGTAATGGCTAATGGTGATTATGTTGGCTAAACTAGCCCACTCATTAATGGAGGTTCTGGTTTTTTTAAGGGCAATTAATTCTTCATTAGAAGGAGGCAATTTGAATCTAAAGGGCGTTAATGCTGCACCGGGATCAATTAATATTTTTTGATCAGTTTCCACATAGGTGCACATAGAACGCACCCCCATGCTTTCAAATCCAAGTGGAAGGATTTTCATTATTTTCCTTTAGCTGGCTTTTAATGGAATAATGAATAATTACACTAAAGCATTTTAGGAGATCCTAAATCTTCTTTAACCACATTTAAAACAGTTTGAGTGTAGGTTCTTTGCACATCAGGTTCTTTTAATAATCCTTTGACAAATTCATCCAGACCATTGGTGTCCTTAAATTTAGCTATCAGGAAGGCGTCATATTCTCCTGTAACATCATAAACTGCCAGAACATTTTTATGATAAGCGGTACGGTTTTCCCAATTTTTTAAAAGGCCACCTTTAACCCTTACTCCAATTATGGCGGTTAATTTGTAACCTAAACGAGAATGATCGATTATTGGAGCAAATTTTTTTATGACCCCTGTTTTCATTAATTTTTCCACTCTATTGTGAACGGTACCTACTGAAATATCTAATTCTCGGGATATTTTTCTATAGGACATTCTACCGTCTTCATTTAGTAAACTTATTATTTTTTCATCAACTTGGTCTATTTTGATAAGTTCCTGGTCTTCTTTAATTTCCATAGAGGTCACCAATAATAAATTTATGAACATTGTTTAATTATATTATTGTTTTTAGGTTTGTTTATTAATAAAGGTGCACCTTGCTATGTAATAATGAACATACTAGTTTGCTTGATAATTTAATCTTAATTGATAAAATAAGTTTAAAATTGTCTTAATAAATAAAAAATCTTTCACATGCTATAAAATATTAATCAGGCATAAAATTGACACTAAAAATAAAAAAATAAAAAAAGATTTTTTTAATTATTCAAAAGCGTATATCAATGCCAGTGCTCTACTGTAAACCAGAGATAGGTAAGGATAAACTACTAATACTGCTACTATGGTACCTAAAATTGGTATAAAATTTAATATACTGGCAATGAATCCACCTACTGCACCTACCACTACTAAGACAATGTACCATAATATATAGTCCACCCATCCAATCTGAGAAATTATTTCCAGTATTTCACTAAAACGGAAGGCAGCTCCAAGATCACTATCATAATAGGCCATATTTGCCAGAGCTATAGTTGCTACAAGTCCTAAGATAATACCTGCTATTGCAGCAATTAGAGTAGTAACACCAAAAAGTGCGAAAAATGCTGTGGGGTCTCCTGTGGGAGTCATAGCAAAAATTGATCCACCTATACCTATAAACATTATTATTGCTGGAATCAAAAAGTAAACAAACTGTACTACAAATACTTTTAGCCCGTCAACAAGCATATCTCCCCATTCATCGAATTCAGGAAGTTCTTCAGAGCCTGCTATAGAAGCTTTGAGTGCTCTAAAAATGTATCCCATGGCTAGAAAAATTGGAACAATTAAAAAACTTATTATTGTTAGAAGTCCCAATATTATGACTTTTTTCCAGTCCGAAGAAGGGTATTGAATAGCATCTGAATAGATTTCTCCAATATCCATTATTTCACCTCAACTTTTTTATATATTGGCTTTAGCCACTGATTTTTATGTTCATTCTTATTAATAAATTCATGGAATGGCTATTAAAAATGGCTAAGGGCCTTTTAAAATAATATTATTTTTATAAAATTAATTATTTTTTTGAATAATTTATGAGGAGCATTAATTTCATTTTATTTTAACTGGAAATGATGCTTTTATTTCTATATTAACTCATGAATTGTCTCTTATTCAAACTCAGAACTATTTTTTCTATCTTACTAAGAGGGGCATCGGTTTTAATTCCTGTAGGCCGGTAATGGGTGCGATATGCACTGTACCCTTCACGTTTTAAATCATTTAAAACATCCATTAATGGAGGCGAGCTGATTTTAAGTTTTTTAGTAATTACATGAAGGTCATAAAAACCAGGCGGCGCATCATACTCTTCCATACAAAGATTAAGGAGTTTTATCACTTTTTTTTCCTGGTTTAGACTTTTTTCTGATATCATTTCCAGCATGGAATTTATAAAGGAATGGTCCTGTATTTTACCCAGCCACATAGGACCTCCTCTTAATAATTTTTCCCCACATAGGGGGCATTCTTCCAGAAGGCTGGGCGCTATACCGGGCACCGAATCTCTAAAAAGGCACTTCCTGCAATGAATTATAAATCCCAAATTTTCCAGTGACTTATCAGTTTTAGCGGCTCCTTTATCTATTTTAAAGTAAATCCTCATATAATGCTCACTGGAGTGGGACAACTTCACATCCACCATTTTTTTATACTTGGCAAAAGTCCGGGCCACAAAACTTATCAGGATACGTATACCATTTTCATGGCAGTATTCAGTTTTCAGGGGCAAAGAATTATATTTACGAATACAAGGCTCTTTGTAGGTTCCACATAATGCAGAAGTATCAGTGGCAGTCACACAAAGCATTGAATCGGCTTTAAGTGAATTGGCTGCAGATTCTATAAAGTAGGAAGGTGTTCCAAAAGGATCAATATCTATGACATCAAACTTACCTCGATTATTTCTCATAACAAGATTAGCATCGTCATGACTTAATTCCATATTGTCCACGCCATTCAACTGGCGATTTTTTTCGGCAAATTCCAGGGCCAGGGAACTAATATCATTAACCAAAACTTCTGATACACCATCTACTTCCTGTGAGTATCTGATTCCCCTAATACCACTTCCTCCAAAGGCGTCACACAGTTTAATATCTGCATCCCTCTCTTTTCGGAACTGTTGCAGGGCCAATACGGAAATATCTCTGTTTAGTTCCATTACTGGATTGTAAAATACCGGTGCCCGGGCAGATACCTTTTCAAAAGTCGGTATGATTATTTTAATCTGCCCTTCTTCAATTTCTATTTCTTTCATTTTACCACCAGCGTTAAAATTATGATATAAAAAAATTTATAGTATATCCAGTTAAGTAACTTCTGTAAACAAATATCATTTTGCCTGATTAATATAATAAACATTTTAGGCCTAATAATAAAAAAAACAATCTAAATCGGAGGAAAAATGTCAGAGATACCATTTTTGGATAATGGAAAAACCGGGAAAAATAAATGGTGGACTTATTTTTCAACCATAATACTTACCTGGGGGGCATCAAGCTTTTTAGCCGGGTTGATTGCAGGTTTCATTATATTGATTATATTATTTTCTTCTTCCCAAACCTTAAATTTAGCCAACATGAATTTAATTATAGAAAGTCCTTTATTTTTAATCTTCCTGGCACTAATTAGCTTTGGCCTGGCCTTTATTTTCATGTATATCAGTATAAAGTTCATTCATCATAGGACATTCCAGTCTCTCATCAATGTGAAAAACCGGACTGACTGGAAAAAGATAGGTATTGGGGCGGGGGCCTGGCTATTAATCATAATACTGCTGGATTTCATATCTTTTTTAATTGATCCTTCCAGTTTTCAAATTTCTTTTGACCCTTCCCGTTTCTGGATTCTGGCACTTTTAAGCTTAGTTGCCTTCCCTATACAGGCTTCATTTGAAGAAATATTTTTTAGAGGATACTTAATGCAGGGACTGGCATTAAAATTAAAAAAACCAGTAAATGTACTTTTAATTAGCTCAATCATTTTTGCAGCCATGCACTGGTTGAATGGGGAAACAATATTGCTCAGCGCATCTATTACTCTATCTACTTTCATTGTGGGGCTGGTGCTGGGAATAATTACCCTGGCAGATAACGGCATTGAAATGGCTATCGGGGTGCACATAATCAACAATCTATATGTGAGTGTAATCCATTCTTCCCCTCAGGGAGGACTGGGTGAATTACCTTCATTAATTACCACTCCCATTAATCCCTATGCTTCTCCTTTAATTTTGATAGCAGCTTCCATACTACTCCTGGTGATTCTATTTAGAAATAGAAAAGAGGATTTAATGGCTGTATTTAATTAATTTTTTTAATAAATTTTTAGAATATTTTTTATATACAAAAAAATAATCAGATTAATGATTTCTGATATTAATCTGGATTTATTAAATATCAAATATAAAATCAATTATGTAATTATGCTGTTGGAAATAAGAATTTAGGTATCTTAAAAATTCAACAAATAATATTTTTAAATTAGTGTTTACAGGTGTAGATATGATTCCCATTGCCAATCCCTTTATAGAAGATGAAGAAATTCAAGAAGTAGTAAAAGTCTTAAAATCTGGATTCATTGCCCAGGGCCCTAAAGTGGCTGAATTTGAAGAAAAGTTTGCTGAATATGCAAATACCAGTCATGCCATAGCCACCAGCTCTGGAACCACTGCACTTCATCTTACTTTACTTGCAGCAGGGATTGGTACTGGTGATGAAGTTATTACCACACCCTTTAGTTTTGCTGCTACCGGTAATGTGGTTCTCTATACTGGAGCAAAACCAGTATTCGCGGATATTGATCCTGATACTTATAATTTAAACCCGGAAAAAATAGAAGAAGCCATAACTCCTAAAACCAGGGCTATCATGCCGGTTCACCTGTATGGACAACCTGCTGACATGGAACCTATCCAGAAAATAGCTGATGATCATGGTTTATATGTAATTGAAGATGCAGCTCAAGCCCATGGAGCTGTTTATCATGGAAAAAAAGTGGGATCATTAGGTGACATGGCAGGATTCAGCTTTTACCCTACCAAAAATATGACCACCAGCGAGGGAGGAATCATAACCACTGATAACTCCGAATTTGCAGAAAAAGCCCGTATATTAAGGGCCCATGGAGAAAAAGAGAGATATAATCATGTGGTTTTGGGTTATAATTTCCGTATGACTGATATTGCAGCGGCCATTGGCCTGGTTCAGTTAAAGCGCCTGGAGGGCTTCAACCAGAAAAGAATAGAAAATGCAAATTATTTAACGGAACATATCAATGAACTGGATGGAATCGCTGCTCCTTATATTCAGGACGATGTTAAACACGTATTCCACCAGTATACCATTCAGGTGGATGCCAACCTAAGAGATGATTGCATAAAATTCCTCAATGAACAGGGGGTAGGTACCGGTATTCACTATCCTAAAGCCATATACCACCAGGAATTGTATCAAAAATTAGGATTTAAAGACAAGTGCCCGGAAGCTGAAAAAGCTGCTAAAAAAGTTATTTCTATCCCGGTTCATCCTCAATTAAAGGTAGAAGATTTGGAAGTAATAGTACAGGCATTGGAAGACACCAGCAACAACTTCCAATAATTTTTATATTTCAAGCACGGAAATGGCCATCAATATATTAAATTCTTCAATAATCTTTTTTTAAAAAAAATAAATACATTTATGGGATTAAATGCCCAATTAAACTAACTTTAAAGGCTTTTTTTTAAGAATTAATATACTAACCTGACTTAAATCAAAATAACATTAAGTTAGCCAATGTAAGAAATGATCTTTCAATTATAATCTCATCTAAAAAAATTATAAATAGGCTTTATATTCTCCATGAAATCCCGGATAAAATCACTCAAGCTTTTTTTTAACTGATGCTACTTTATCAGACAGCCCACGATTGGTATCTCTCCTATCATCTATCTTAATACTGGTAGATACCCGATTTGCACCTTCTTTTATTACAGCTTCATGAGCACTTGCTATGGCTTTAAAGAGATCTTCCATATTTTCTGATTCTATTTGGGTTCCCATACCTGAAATTTTATACTTTATCCCTGTTTTATCTAAAGCCAGTACTGCAGCAGCTACATAATTACTCAAACTTGTGCTGGAAGTTCCAACAGGGATTACGGTTAATTCAGCAGTTATCATGATAATTATATATGTACTTTAAATTATATATCTTTTTCATGGAACCCCTGAACCAGGAAAAATTCAATCTAATGATTAAAAATAGGGCTGAAAAGTTAATAAAAGACTATAAACTGATTGAACAGGGGGATAAAATTGCAATCGCTCTTTCTGGTGGAAAAGACAGTATTTTAACCTTACATATCTTGAAGAATTTCCAAAAAGAAATGCGATTTGATATGGTGGCCATTGCGGTGGATGAAGGGATTAAAGGATATAGAAAACAGGGTATGGAATCTGCTAAATCCAATGCTAAATCATTAGGGATAGAGTTAATCAAAAAGTCATTAAAAACTGAAATGGGATTTTCACTGGATGAGGTTTATTCCTGTTTTAAGAGTGCTTGCATACCTTGTGGAGTTTTCAGGAGACACATACTCAATAAAACTGCATTTGAAATA
>CAMYKT010000014.1 GCA_947259185.1 uncultured Methanobacteriaceae archaeon | reverse complement strand
GCACCTTTAATGTTTTTAGAGGAGACCCCTTATCAAGTATTATTTGAGGCTAAAAAAGAAGAATCAGTAGAATTCACGGTGCTACCTCATCTAAGTAATAGCCATACTAACTATAATCCTTTTGAGCCTTTAAGGTTCCAGATGGATGATGAGCATTCTTATAGGTGTGCGGGGACCTTGAATTTTAGAAGTTATGTAGGTAAATCCTTTTTAGATGTTAAAAAAGATTCAGTTAGATCTAAATCTATTCCAATTGAGGTTCGATCAAAAAAGATTAAGTATTATGATCAGTACCCGGCTATGATTGCTGATTTATCTGAAATTTGCTCTGCTTTAATCTATGAACTCAAATCTCCCTTATTTCAAGATTTTAATCTAGATTATAAAAAAAAGAGCACCTTGTATGAGGATTTCATGCTCTTAGAATATTTATTTAGAAAAGAGAATTTACCTGCTACCTATGAGTATTTAATCCGAAACTTATACTCCCACTTGGATAGTTACCAGGAAATGGTACCAGCAACTTATGCCTCTAGTGTTGGGCCCGGGGAGATTATCCAATTTTTATCTAATGGGGCCCATCTGTATCAATCTAAAAATACGCCTTCCCATTGGCCAATAAAGTTAAAAAATTATATACCTCATAATATCCATCAGATTAACTACCAAGATAGTGTGGATACCTCAGAAAACCGGTTTTTTAAGTATTTTTTAGAGTCACTGGATATTTTGATTCTGGATTTAATTAAAAAATCTAAAGAAGGTTATGTTAAAGATAAATTATGTGATTATAGTGATGAGGTGGGTTATTATCTATCTTCTAAGTGGTTAAAAGATGTAGGTAAAATGGAATATGCTCCCTTAAATTCACAGGTCCTGCAAAAAAGAGAAGGTTACCGGGATATCCTAAAATATTTCCTGAGCTTAGAACTATCATTTAGATTATCCTGGGAGGAAATAAGTGATAATTTCAAAGGCTATGAACGAAAACTCAGTGAATTATACGAGTACTGGTGTTACTTCAAGCTCCTAGAAGTACTAAATAAACTTTCTAATAAAAAATTAGACTTTGCTGATATTTTTGAATTAAATAAAGATGAGTGGTCTATAAATATCAAGAAGGGTGAAAAATCAGCCCAGATATTTAATATAGAGGTTGAAGGTAGGAAAATAAAAGTTAAGTTAATGTATAACCGTTTATTTTCCAGGAATACTAGAAAAAAATCTTATTCGCTCCCTTTTAGACCAGATTATTCTTTATTAATTGATTTAGATGATAATATATTTTTTATTCACTTTGATGCTAAGTATCGCTCAGAAGTGGAAGTCCTTGATTTTTATGAGAAGATTGGATCAGAAGAACAAAAAATATCCCATGATTTAAAAGAGGCAAATAAAAGGGACGCTGAGGAAGAAAGACTCCATAAATTTAAAAATGGGGATATTTACAAGATGCATACCTATAAGGATGCTATTTTAAAAACTGAAGGGGCTTATGTGCTTTATCCTGGTTCCCGGGAGGGACTTTTTAATGTGGTTCCTGGTGAGCCTATACCTTCTGTTGGAGCTTTTCCTTTAAATCCGGGGGAGAATGGAAAAGAAGAACATGATTTGGGAGAGTTTATTAAAGCTGTATTATTGAATTTGATAGATCGTTGGGGATTAGAAATATAGGTGGATTTTTATGTTAGATTGGAGTGAATACGAAAAAATAGTAACCCAAATTTTAAATCGAAAAATCAGCCACAATGAGAACCCACCCCAAAACCAAGCCATCTCCTCACCTAAAAACCAATCCCTATTCTTAGTAGCCGGCCCCGGTAGTGGGAAAACCACAGTAATGGTCCTAAAAATCCTTAAATTCATTTATGTAGATGATGTTCCCCCTTCTAGCATCCTAGCCACTACCTTCACTAGAAAAGCCGCATCAGAACTACGATCCCGCATACTATCCTGGGGAGATGAAATAAGACAATACCTACTAAATGACAAACAATACTCAAAGATCCACCCTAAATTAAAAAACCTAGATTTTAATCAAATCATCACCGGAACCTTGGATAGTATCTCTGAAGACGTTTTAAGAACCCACCGGGATCCTGGTTCCCCACCCCCGGTAGTTATTGAAGATTTTGTAGCCTCAGCCTTGATGATGCGGGTAGGATTATTTAAAGAGGACCGTTATCACGTAAAAGATTTAAAAGAATTTCTAGTTGATCTTCGCGGTACAAGTTTTAATTTCAATGTAGCAGAGATGGCCAAACTACTACTATAAATAAAGGATCATATTTACTACGATCAAGTTGATTTTGAAAGCCTTAAAAAAGAAGAAACTGATTTAGGTCCCCACTTAGCCTTTAAGGCTATTGAAGATTATATCCAGGAATTAGATTCTCGTTTTTTATATGATTTTGCCATGTTAGAAGCAAAATTCTTAAGAGTATTAAAAGAGGGGAAGTTAGAGGATTTCTTATCCCAATTAAAACTTGTTTTAGTAGATGAGTATCAGGATACTAATCTCCTACAAGAGCAGATTTACTTTCAATTTGCCCAGGCCGCCCTTAAAAATGGGGGTAGTATCACCGTGGTAGGGGATGATGATCAATCCTTGTATCACTTTAGAGGAGCTACCGTGGATTTATTTACTAATTTTAAAACTAGGATCAAGGATCAATTAGGAATAGAAGTAGGCTTAATTAATTTATCTAAAAATTATCGCTCCACTAAAAACATTGTGAATTTATGTAACTACTTTGCCCATTTAGATCCCCACTTTCAGGAGGTTAGAGTAGATAGTAAACCTTTAATTGAAGCAGCCCGAAATCCAGAGCACACTGATTTTCCCGTATTAGGAATGTTTAGAAAAAACGTAGATATATTAGCCTATGATTTAAGTCGTTTTATTAAAAAAGTAATTCAGGGGGAAGGTGTGAATATTCAATATAAGGGGGAAGATCTGTTAATTAAAGCCCATCCCCAAGAGGGTTCAGCTGCAGACATATCCATACTATGTAGTTCTCCTCTAGAGAGAAATGCTAGTGGTAAAAAAAGATTGCCTTTACATTTAAGGGAGCAGTTAATGCGTAATCCATCTATGGAGGTATTTAATCCCCGAGGAGAGGACTTAGAAAGGGTAAAAGAAGCCCAAATTTTATGTGGGTTGATATTAGAATGTTTGGATCCAGAGAGTGTTTTTGAAAATGATATAGAAAAATTACCTTTAGCTGCCCGGAAAAATTTCCATACTTGGCGAAAAGAAGCCCATAAATTTATAGAAACGAGCCCTGAACCCCACAAACCGGTTTCTTTAGCCCAATTTGTAAAAGCCTGGCAAAAAAGACAGCCCTTAGGTAGAAAGTCTTGGATAAGAGAAGTAACGGTTATGGAGTTAGCTTATAAGTTAGTTACCTGGATTAAACCTTTACAAGAAGATGTAGAAGGCCTAGTATACTTAGAAGCGGTTACCCGTACCATTGCCCAGACCGGACTCTTTAGTAGTTTTGGAGGGGAAATCATCTTTGATAGTAAGATCCCGGAACTCGAACAAAAATCTATTGAAGATGCTATGTGGAATATTATGGTGCCCCTGGCCACCGGGGCTATTGAAGTGGATGAAAACTTACTAGACACCTTACCCTCTAACCGGATTAGTATCATGTCGGTGCATCAAGCTAAGGGTTTAGAGTTTCCCTTGGTGGTGGTGGATGTGGGATCTGAATTTAAAATAAATCACCACACCCAGGCCTTTAAACGCTACCCCCAAGATGGAGGTAAATCCTCCAATTTAGAGGATTTTTTAAGAAAATATTCACCCCTGGGAACACCACCTAGAAGCCCACGGGATAGGGCCTTTGATGACTTATTCCGCTTATATTTTGTATCCTACAGTCGGGCTCAAGATGTACTACTCTTGGTGGGACTTAAAAGTGTGATGGAAGGATACAAAAATGGTAAACAAATACCTAATGTGGCCACCGGTTGGGATAGAAACTTGAATTGGCCAGGATTAAATGATATAATATTCATCTAATGAGGTTGTAAAAAAATGACGCTATCGGTACGCTCTAAACCCTACATCATCCCGGAATACAGTTTAACTGGTGATTTATTAGCATTTCTTACCTGCGGATTACAGTACCGTTACCAGAATAAGGGAACCCTACCACCTTCTATGCCGATTCAGTTGTGGTTTGGGGAGTTTATCCATGGGGTCTTAGAAGAAGCCTACCTCCAGTGGCGTGATCATAACTTAAAAGAATTCCCCTGGGACTGGAAAAAAGAAATCAGACCCATCGAGATGCTCATTGATAAGAGGATGCGGGCCCGGGGACTTAACCCCCCTTCTAATTTATTCTGCCCCTACAATGAAGAGGGACATAAACAATGTTTTTGCATGGACTTAAACCATCCCCATAAATTAGTCGCCAGCCAACGAGCAGAAGCCGCTATAAATACCTGGGGACCTCACCTTTTTCCTTTAATAACTAGTGCAGAGGTAAGGTTAAAGGGTATAAGGGATATGCCCCACTACCAAGAGGGTTTTAGCCGATCTAATTACTATGGCATCACCGGTATTGTGGATGTTATTAGTTCTGTTAACTTGGAAGTGCACTCTTCTTCTAATCTTTTAGTTAAATTTTTAGAAGAAGATCCTTTATTTAAAGAAAAAGTCCAAGCCCTGGATAGTAAAGAGTATGAGATTATCATGGATTATAAGGGTATGAAGCGGGCCCCTTTGAGTTCTTCTACTTGGGATTATCATAAGTGGCAGATACTAACCTATGCCTGGTTAAGGTCCCGGCAAGAAGAATCCTCCCCAGTAGTAAAAGGGATACTATTTTATATAAATGAACTAGTACCCTTCACCAAGGATATGCAGGATATTAAAGAGGATGTTGTTGGTGAAAATACCGATATAATCCCTCAGGGTAATGATTTAAAAGAAATATTAAAGTGGAAAACTAATACCCCACCACCCCGCTTATCAGAGGAATTTAAAACCAGGAGGTCCTTAAGGTTGGTGGATGTAAAACCTGATTCTGTGCACCATTCTCTAGGAGAATTTGATCAGGTGGTGGATGAAATTGAAAACTGCCTTTTAAAAGAAATTAAGGGTAAGGGTATTCAAAACTCCTGGGAGGCTCGACCTGAAGCTCGGACCTGTGATGCTTGTGATTTTAGGACTTTTTGTAATAATCCCGATCCTTTGTCTCAGAAGCCTACTGTTCCTTGAAATTGTTATTTAAAAAAGGGATTATATATTTCTAAATCTTCAATTTTATTAAAATCTTTTTCATTTCTAGTTAATAGAATATAATTATTACATATTGCAGTTGCAGCTATAACTGCATCTGGTGAGTTTTATTTTTGATTCTTTCCTGATTTTTATGGACTTATTTGCTATTTCATCAGTTAAGGGGATTAAGTTTGCAAAATCTATGAAATTTTTGGCAAATTCATAGCCTTTACTGGTATGTTTATTCCATCCTAAAAATTCAATCTTGGTAATAATAGAAATATTAAATGATTTTTTAAAAATTTGTTCTACTTTATCTAACTCGGATGGTGGTATAGCATCTGCAAAATAATAAATAAGGATATTGGTATCCACCAAATAATCCATCATATTCTTACCCATTCATCTCTAAGATTTCTTGATTCTTTTTCTAAATCAAGCTTCATTTCACGATATATACCTCGATATTCCGCAGGATTGAATAATCGTGATTTAATTTGATTAATCTTCTTTAAAGTAGATTTATTTTTTTCCCAAATTTCAATTGGGACTATAATTGCTGTTTTCTTGCCTTTAGAGTCATAAATATAATTTACTTTCATATCTATCTCCCATAATACTATATCTATTAAAACATATATTTTTTCCTGAAAATATTAACAAAATAGTAGGGGGTTTAAATATAAACCCCCGCCCCCACCAGATAACTACTATTCCCATAATCTGCCCGTTTAATATAGGTCACCTTACGGGAAGGATGAGTATCCCCTGGTTTCGGCCATAAGTACTCCACCCAACCATCACCACTCCGGGCAGTTTCCAGGAAAATTTCCCCAATGGGTTTTCCCTCATAGTCCTTTAGATTACTCATATCCTGGTTAATTTTCTCCGGCTCTGGAGGATACACCACCCTTACACCATCCATTCTCCAGATGAAGATATATTTATCTCCTTTAAACCAGTCGGGAGTATAAAATTGAGGAAATACTCCTGGCCCTTCATTTTCTATTAGCATAACCGCGGCATTAACATAGATTAAAAGATCATCCTTTTTTTCATTAATTTGTGTTTCCTGGTAGGTAAAGCCAGAAGCAGCCACCAGGAAGATGATTATAAAAATAATTCCCTCTAATTTATCCATGAATATCACGCCCCCTTAAAATATAATATATGATTTTTTTAGTTAATATGGATCACCACCTAGTTACAAAAATTAATATAAACACAATAAATAAGGCCTCTAAAAACTTATATATCATTAAGAACTATTTGTTTACCCGAGGAGGTGAAGAAAGTTGGATAAAAAGATTATAATTCTGGTGGTTATTGCGGTACTAATTATTATCGGAGCCGGTTACACCCTGTTTATGGCCCCGGCACCGGTAAATAATACCACTAATATGACTAACATCACCACCAATAACACCACGGTAACTAATGAAACTGAAACTCCTGCTATTTCCGCCCAGGAAGCCATGGAGATTGTGAATACCCAGGTGATAGCTGAAGAAGGATTTGTGGCTGCTAACCCCCGGCTCTATCGATGGGATGATGGTAGACTGGTATGGAATGTGCAGATAGTTGATGCCCAGGGACAGGCCGTTGATGGGGTGGATATTGATGCCACCACTGGACAGGTTCTGGGTAGAGGATAATTAACCAAAAAAAGGGATATTTTAATCCCTGCCTTTTTTTATTTTTTTTTTTAATTGCAGTAAATTGAATTTAAAAAAACCTTAAAGCCAGTATAATATAAATCCTGTTTTTAGAAAGTTAAATTCCCTGCAAAAATTATAATAATTCACTCATATTAAAAGAATATAATTATTATTCACTCATACTTATTTTCCCGGAGTAACATCTAAAATGAAAATAGAAACCACCAAAGAAGACTGGAAAAAAACCATCATATATTTAATAATCTACCTCTCCAGCATAGTTATTGCAGCCATTTTATTGCTACCCATTTACTGGTACATCTGGGTCCTGATAATAGTTTCAGGAATGATTATTCTGGCTTTCTGGCACGCCCAAAAAGCTCATTATCATTGTACTAACTGTGGAAATGAGTTTCAAGTTTCAATTTTAACTGATCTTATAAGCCCCCAGGGCCTGGGTAGAGATAATTCCGGTAAAACTTATGGATGGAAGTATGTAAAATGTCCATCATGTGGTAAAAGGATGAAGGCCCCTATAACCCAGATGAAGTAAACCCCACCGGGAAAGTAATTATACAGAAAATAATTCCCACCTCCTAATTTAAATAATTACCTTATTCCAACGATTAAGAGGATTATAAATGGTTAAGATTGTACCTGCTACTGAAGAAGCCCTTCCTGAAGCAAAAAAATTAATAAAAAGAGTATTCCCCTATAGAAGCCTATCTGAACAATTTAATTTAATTGCTATCACCTCTCCTGATAACTGGCTACTTAAAAAAATTTTGAATTTATTTGGAATTAAAGATATTTTAGATATCTACTTGGCGGTAAATGAAAAACAGGAGGTGGTGGGTACCACTGGCCTCTATAATTATTTAAAAGATGCAGATGAAGCAGTATGGTTATTCTGGTTTTGTGTTGCCCCGGAAGAAAGAGGGAAGGGAATAGGGACAAAATTACTTACCTATACCATTAAACTGGCCCGGAGTAAGAAGGTGGATTACCTGCGACTTTATACTTCTGATGTTTCAAATGAGAGGGAAGCTCAAATAATCTACCAAAAACATGTTTTAAAGGAAGTTGAAAGAAAAAATAGAATATTATATACCGAAATTATCAGAGAGTTGGAGCTTTAGGTTTTCATGATAGTAATAGGAATGGTTTTTAAGATTATTTTTAATACCTTACACCATTTACCATCTTATTATCACCAGTATCTGGTTTTCCGTCATATGGTTTCACACCCAACTATATCGGGATCTCCTTCCTGTAGAATGATAATCAAAAGATAATGAACCGACAGAAAAAGATTTACTTAGTTCCTCCCCAATCCTGAATATTAAACAAGTTTATTGAATTTATGATTCCTCAAATTTTTCATTTAATTTTTTTAATTCCCTAATAAATAATTCATTTTGATAGATAATGAGTTTTTTATGATCTATAATAGCTTTGAATCATACAAACAACTCTTATCACCACTAGCTTTCAGGTGACACACAAGTGAAAATTGTTTTTGACATGATATTTCACCATATGTAAAATATCCTGAACAAATTTACTCAGATATAAAATTTAAGTATACAGTAATTAGGTAAATTATTCGTAAACATTTAAATTTTTCGTTTATTTGACAATTAGATATATTTATTTAATGTTTGATTATATTAGTAACAATTTACTCTATTTATTAACATTATATTGTTTAGATTAAAGATTGGGGAAATCTCCTATGTTGTGATAGTAATGTTAATAAGATGTAATGAATGTGGTGGTGATGTAATCATAACTGCTTCTGAATTCCACACTGTGGAGGCAAACAAATAAATGATGATAGCGTATTCAAGCAGTTTTTTCCATGCCTATTATGCATAATAATATTCTCCCTATCATTATTTTAATTAAAAAATGTGTATTAAATGAAAATCTATCCTATATGTCATAGAATACCAGAGAGAACATTTAAAATAAAAGGAACCTACTTCCCAGTCTGCTCCAGGTGCACGGGAATATATATCGGAGCCTTAATTTATTATATCTTAGTTTACTTTTTCTATGTGGAATATAAGCTATATCTAATTTTAATTGCTACTTTAATGGTGATGCCCACTTTTATTGATGGTTTTACTCAATTTTTAGGTTATAGGACAAGCAATAATCAAATAAGATTTATAAGTGGATTTTTTGCAGGATTAGGAATAGCAATTTTGGTAAAAGCATTTAAAATTTTCATATTAACCTGACATTTTACGATTTAATATATAAAAAAGGAGTTGAAATTCGTGAGTGAAATAAAAAAAAGACCCGAACCAATAAAAAGCCCTCAAAGCGGGAATAGAAAATCAATAGATCCAGAAAAACCTACTTCTTGGTGGGGTAAAAGAACTAAAAATGAGAAAATCTTAGCTGGTTTAGGAGTCTGCTGTTTAGGAATAATACTAATTGTAGGTATTGGAGGAATTTTATCTCCAGATGCGCCAAGCCCGGATATAGCAGAAACAGTCTCACCAGAGGAAGATGCAGCAACCGTGGATCAAGGACCAGCACCAACCATGGGTCAAGAACAAGTAGCAAAAATGGCTCAAAGCTACTTAGATACTATGCCGTTTTCACGACAGGGATTAATTGAACAACTCGAATATGAAGGATTTACACGCCAGGAAGCCGAATACGGAGTAGATCAAACTGGTGCTGACTGGAATCAGCAAGCAGCAAAAATGGCTCAAAGCTACTTAGATACTATGCCGTTTTCACGACAGGGATTAATTGAACAACTCGAATATGAAGGATTTACACGCCAGCAAGCTGAATATGGAGTCCGAGCCGTGGGATTGTAAAATACAAAATGTCTGCCGGGGGTGGGGTCAAATCTCCATATCCGGCTTCGACCTTACCAAGTGAGTTCTGATTCCAATAAATCTTTCAAAAATTAATTTTTTTTATCTTTTAACCAATTCACTATTTAATTTATAATTTATTAATTAATACATGACTAAAATGATATAAAATTAAGGTTTGCCCTTACGCTCTAATTTCAAGGCACTTTGGGGCATTAGATGAATATAAATTTAGTACCTTTTTTATCAGGGTAGGGAATACCCTCATTAGAAAATGTTTAAAAAAAGGGTTTCCAGATAGATAAACTAAATCAGTTAATAACCAGAAAATGAGTGATGATAATGGCTAAAGAAGATCAATGGGTTGGAACTGGACTGGTAATGGGTGTGGGAGCAGGTACTGCTCTGGGAATAATATTTAATAATCTGGCTCTGGGTGCTGCCATGGGAGCAGGAATTGGAATTGTAATAGGGAGTATCATATCATCCTATAAAAAGTCTAAAAAAGTTGATGATGGATAAAAAATAGTAGTTGCAATTAGAATAAAATTTTTTTTTAAAAAAAAAGCCAAACCTAACTTTAAACTTCATATATTTTTAACCTGAAGCCTTAGCATAACCATAAAAAAAAGAAAAGGTGGATTAGCACCAGTAAAGGGTGCTTAATTTAAAAAATCAGGTTGAGGTTTTATTTCTTACTTCGAATATGTCATCCATGAGGTTGGGTATTCCTCCCCCTCCTCCGGGTACGGTGAATGATTTAATTACCGCTCTGAAGGATTTTTCCTCCAATCATAGGGTCCTGCTACTACCCAGCTACTTACCTCATCTCCCATGGCCAGATCCACCCTTACCCAGCGATTATTACCGGTCCAGTCAGAACCGGGTTGATCATACTGGTGAGTTACCGGCCAGCCCACTGCCACCATAACCGTGAAACTGGTCCCGGGATTCATTTTACCCAGATAAACCGAATTGGTTTGACCCCGATTCAGGTACTGGAATTGTCCCGTATTAGAACGTATAACAGAATTAGTATTATTGGTAGTATCATTAACCTGGTAAACATATTTTAAAGCAAAGGGACTGTTTATATGGGTGATATTCATGGTGACATCCACCGGTTCACCATCTCCAGATCCCATATTAAAGTAACTCTGATAGATCATAATAGCCATAATAGCCACTACAATCACCCCTCCTAGAAGCAGTAAATATTCTGCCCCTCCCTGGCCACGTTTATCATTAGTTAGCAACCTAAAATACACCTCCATGCATTCAGAGTATTATATTAATTTTATAATATAATAATTAACCGGTAAAGTCCCCAGTAACCATTCCCTGACTACCCAAATCAGATAAAATAAGCCATAGGTGATATTTGAACATAATAACTTATCTTTCAGGGGATAATTTCTAAATAAGGTTTATTTTCCCTCATATATTTTAATGCAGGGCCGTCTAAACCTGAATATTCAACTCCATCATTTATTTTGCTCCGGATCCAGCACCTTAATACCATCATCTTCCAGTACCTGGAACTTCTCCTTATGACGGGTATGTATGGGATAAACCTTCTCTGGTGCAATCTCCTGTATCATTTCCAGTATCTCCAATCCATGGGCATGACCGGAGGCATGGTATCCGGTTTCAATCTGAATATTAAAGTGATCCAACCAGTTTTTCTCCCTCCGGGCATCAATCTCCATCTCATCATTAAAGGGTTCAGTTTTAGATTTAATATAAATCGCATTTTCTGGTTTTATATCAATTAATTCTTTAAATTCAAAGTAGTCACACTGGAAGATGTAATCTCCGGGTTTTTCCTGCAGGTCCTGGTAATTAACATTATTATCCCAGTTGATGTAGTCTTTTTCCCATCCCTTGTAATCAGAGTCCAGGTATTCTTGTCCCAGGTCACAGGAGTAAATCCATTCATCTTCCATACATACCTGGGATTCTCCTCCCATTAATCCCCAGCCCCGGCGGGGTACATATACCGCCACATCATTCAGGCCGGGGTAACCATCACCTCCAAACTCATTTAATAAAAAGGCCTGTTTAGTATTCACCACCATGGTCCGGTCGCTTTCTTTTGCTACCTGGTAAAATGTATAAAAACGATCCAGATCCCGCAAAGGATAATTAACAATAACCAGCCCTTGATGGGACAGTGCTTTATCAGCTGCTTTTAGTTTAATATCTGCTTCAGTCCGATTATGGTTCCGATCAATCCGGGTGCCCTCGGTGATGATGGTGGTGGGGGTGAATTTTTTCGCTTCGTTAATCATCTTCCGGGTTTCTCTTTCCCGAAGACCGTGGAACCGGAAATCCCCGGTATATAAAACTGCCTCTTCACCATCATCACTCATGAAAGCACAGGATCCTGGTAGGGAGTGGTCCACCGGAGCTGAGGTGATTTTTAAATCACCCAGCTCATATTCCTGGTAGGGTTCCATGATTTCAATTGGCCGGGGTTTTTTAATCCCATCCCTGGCATCAGCCCGCTTATGAGTGGTTTTAGAATTCTTATTCAATCTTTTTTTAGGTAAAAGTAGAAAATCAGGTTGATAGGTGGTGTAATTATTAAATCCTGCTATTCCCGTCATCTCCAGAGCCCGGATAATCCGGTGACTATCCCTGGTCATGTAGAAGGGAATGTCCTCCCGGATGTGGTGTAAGTATCCCATATGGTCCAGGTGGGCGTGGCTTATGAAAATCCCCTGAATTGAGGGTTGGGGAGTATGTTGTAGGCCTGCTTTTTTAAGGTAGTCCTCCCGGTAGATGCCCTTTATAGGAGGTAAGAGTCCAAATTCCACCAGATCCATAATGCCATTTAATTTACGGGGTTGTAAGAATTCCGAGAAAAACTCACCCTCCCGGTTGAAACTCTTACCAAAATCAAAGAAGATAGAGTTTTCTGGAGAAAAAAGCTGTACCTTATTTCCCCCTATTTCATCCACCCCGCCATAGAAATTAATTTTTGTCATGTTTTTACTCCCCATATCTGATTATTTAATTATTATAACCTTTAGCGGTTTAAATCCGGAATACTTACTTAAAACCCACATAACTTTTTATTTAATATGGTAAAATCTAAATCATAAATTTTATGCTAAAGTATCTCCTTAATATAATATTAATGGAGAATAAAGAAAATGATTATACCCTCCCCTGCCAATATTGCCCGGTTTTTAAAATACTATGAATTTTTCCGCCACCCCCCGGACCACCACTACGAAGGAGAAGATGACCCGGACCTTATTGATCCTTATATCTATTCTTTTGAAGTGTTTCAGCTGGTAAATAAACTATACATGGAACATTTCATCCAGGAATTCAAGGAATCCTATCACCTACCAGAAGACCTGGAAAAAGCGGATATCTGCAGCATGGTAAAGGTACTAAGTGGAGTGGTGATGGCTGATCGTTACTCCCCTGGTTTTTTAAGTGAGTTTATTGCCCAGGGAAATTTAAGAAAAATAGTAAAAAGATTGGAAATTATTAAAAAAGAAACTGAAGACCGCATGTACGGTTCTCTACTGGGCCTGGCAGTGGGGGATGCCCTGGGTGTGCCCGTGGAATTTAAAGCCCCCGGGAGTTTTAAAGAAGTTACTGGTTTTCAGGGAGGAGGGCCACATCACTTAAAAGCAGGGGATTGGAGTGATGATACCAGTTTAGCCCTGGCTTTAGCTAAAAGTTTGATTGAGAGTAAGGGTTTTAATCCCCCGGACCAGATGGAACGCTACCTGGACTGGTACCAGGAGGGATATTTATCAGTTAATGGGGAGTGTTTTGATATAGGTAACACTACCCGGGAGGCTCTGGAACACTTTGCCGATACCCAAGAACCCTATTCTGGACCAGACCATAGTAATTCTGCAGGTAATGGTTCCCTGATGCGTTTAGCCCCCATACCCCTCTATTTTTTCTCTAAAAAAGAAGAGGTCTTAAAGTATGCCCGGCTTAGCTCCTGCACCACCCACCAGCACCCTCTGGTAGTGGAGTGCTGTACTTACTTTGCCCATTTACTCCGGGGGGCGCTACTGGGTGAGGGTAAAGAAGAACTACTATCCCCCCATTATCACCCCTTTAAAGAAAAAATTAATTTTGAACTGGATGAAGTGATTAAGGGCTCCTATAAGACTAAAAACCCTCCACAGATTAAGGCCAGTGGATATGTGGTTCGTTCTCTGGAGGCTGCTTTATGGGCCTTTTATAACTCAGATAATTTTAAAAGCGGTGCTCTTCTGGCGGTGAATTTGGGGGATGATGCAGATACAGTGGGGGCTATTTATGGTCAGCTGGCCGGGGCTTATTATGGTAAGGAGGGTATTCCTCAGGATTGGTTGGATAAGTTGGCCTGCTATGATTTTATAATGGATTTAAGCCAGAAACTGGTTTATCATAAAGAGTGGTAGATATAAAAAAATTGAAATTATATTATTTTTTAGTAATTTTATACCCTCCTAAACTATCAAATTAGAATCTGGTTTATATGAAGAAATAATACGGATTAATTTTCTTTTTAATTTAAAATAATGCTTTAAAAGCATGATTCTTTCAATTGAAAATTCATTCCTTAGTTAAATGATTTAAAGAGTAAACTGGTGTAAATAAGTTAACTTTTTTTTTATTTTAGTGTATTTAATTTCATTAGTGTAATTAAGTAAACTATAAAACTAAGTGAACCATAATACACTAGTGTAATTAAGTAAACTATAAAACTAAGTGAACCATAATACACTAGTGTAATTAAGTAAACTATAAATTATAGTGTACATTAATTCATTAGTGTAATCAGGTAAACTTATCTCAAACTAATTGAAATGAATTACACAAGTAAACTAAAAGGTGGATTATATGCCAATTTTACCCTTAGGAATTCCTACTGATTTAGATAAATATTTTTACAATCGTCAAAAAGAGCTAATAACGCTTAAATCTTTTTTAAATACACTCAATTATGATATAGCTAACCAATTATTAGTTACAGGACATAGAGGTGTTGGTAAATCATTTTTATTAAAGAAATTATCAACCGAATTACCAGATAACATTCTCACAGCATATATAGACATCTCCAAAATATTTGGAATTCAAAAAGGTAAGATAACAGAAGAATTAATAATAAATAGCCTTTTAGAAGCGATGAATGAACCATTAAGAGAAGAAATGGATGACCTGGCAAAAGCATATGACATCGTTAAAGATCTTATAAGAAAAATTAGACAAAAAAAATTTGATTTTAAAGAAGCAGGGGCAGCTATGGGAATAGCAATTCCGGATATTAAGGATAACTATGAAAAACTCGCTAAATTTGTAATGGAATTTCCTCAAAGAGTAGTTGAGCTTTCAGATGGTGAAATAAAGGGTTTTGTAATAGTTATAGATGAATTTCAACTAATGGGCGAATTAGAATCTCCTGAAGCATTTTTCTGGATGTTTAGAAGTTATACTCAAGAACAAGATAATGTAAGTTATATTTTTACAGGATCAACATCATCAACCAGTGATATTGTAAATAAAATAAATGGTATAAAAGGAGCTTTTGGGGGCAGAATGACCCAGTATACTATTGATCCATTTACAAGTGAAGAAACTGAAGGTTATTTAAAAGAAAAGGTAAGAGAGTTAAAGTTTACTGAAAGTGGTTTTAAACGATTTTATAAATGTACGGGAGGATATCCTGCATATATTAACAGTTTTTGTAATACTATGTCTGGAGATGTGGAATATGATGATATAATGGTTATTGAGACATTTTATGAAAAAATTGAGCAGATTGCTATTATGTGGACATCGATATGGGCTACACTTTCAGATAAAGAAAAAGAGATTATTACAACAGTTATTGAAAACGGACCATTAAGCTGGAGTGATTTATTAGCTAAAGTAGAATTTTCCAATAAAACACTGGCTAAATATGTAAATGTAATAAGAAATAAGGGCATACTCTCCCATTTTAGAAAAAAATATATGATTGATGATCATATGTTATCATCGTGGCTTAAATACAAGAAAGAAAAGGATGGGTTTTATCCTCCTTAGTTTATTGTATTTAACTGTGATATTAAAATGCAAATGTTATCTGAAGCATCTTTGATACTGCTTTAATAATTTAATGCAGTTATATCAAATTTAACGAAAATTACATAATTATACAGGCCAATACAGAAAAGAACTCAGAGATAATGGTGATATTTGATATATTAAGTGAATTTATTAAAAGGCTCATTATTTGTTACACAAGGCTTGAAGAATATAATTTAGAGTTAAAACAATCCCCAGATAAACTTTCAGAACTCTATTGCGCAATACCTTGACTTATTTGATGAAGCCTGTAGGATACTTCTCATTAGACATGGATAGAGTTGTAAGTAATGTAAACTCGAAAGGTGTTGGAGTTAATTCAATTAACAAAAAAATAGATTTTAGGACGTAATTTAATTGTTTTTGTAAGCCCACAACATAGAAAAATAAATTATATAGGCCTTATTATGAAATTAAAGATAACAGCAATTATAATGTTTTTGCTAACGAGTACTGTTTTTGTATCTGGTTGTACAGATCCAGCGCAAATATTTATTTTAGATCCAAAAACAGATATTATATCTGATGGTGAGCTTATTGGAGAAGATAATGGATCTCCGGGTGAATGGTTTTTAAATGGAAATCTCCAAAGTCTAAGTGGTACCGGTTATTCCGTAGTAAAGATAGAGTTAACTGCATATGATAGTCAGGGTAATGTAGTTGGGAAAAATAATGCTACTATAGACGACATGACTGATGGTTATGGATCCTTTGAAACTGTTATCAATGTAATTAGTGAGCCAGATCATATAAACTTCGTTGTATTATATGGTCTGCCAATTTAATTTATATAAAGTTGCATGTTAACTCCTATAGAAAAGCACAGAATAAAAAGTAGTATTAATAAACCTTCTCATATTATGGCTACAAACATCTGGAATTTTTCAAATATTAATTATTTTAGATCAGATTGTAAATTGCATTCCTTTTTAGAATTCCAAAGTAAATTAAATACACCAGAATAAATAAAAAAATTAATAGGTCAGTTTTATAATTTAATAAAGGCAAAGGAGAAAAAATATAATCTTATTTATTAAACTCTGCTTAAATAATCTAAGTAAAAGTAGAAATTAGATTACTGCCAGTTGGCCAGCAGAAGTTATTTCCAGTTTATTTTGATCAATAAAACCCATTTCCCGCAACTCACGAATGTGGTTGTAGGTCATGCCCCGGCTGATACCGATTTTTATGGCCAGGTTTTTAACCGAACTTTCTCCATTAATCAGGGATTCTAAGACCTGTTTTTTAGTTTTAGAGATACCGAAGTTGAGTATAGGTAGATCAATTAATTCACTGTCTTCTTCGGTGACATATACTATTCTTTCTACTTCCTGGTGTCGGGCATAGCAACCAAAAAGAGCTCCTAAAGCTTGAGGTTTGCGTCCGCCACTGATATTAACCACTACTCTTCTGCCGGCTGCTTTTTCTTCATCAATCACATCGGCTGTGTCTTGAGCCACCCGGACCACGTCGTATAAGCTGGTTTCCTGGGATACAATTTCAATAAATTTACCTACTGTATCATGCAAAATTTGCTCCACTTTATTTTTCTCATCTGGAGCCTTATCCTCCCTTAAAAGAACAACCTTTTTAGGAGAAAACTGGGTGATACAGATCATCACCGGCTCAATGGAATATATGGTGGAAATCATAGTCGTTTCCATAATATCACTTTCCTTAGATGTTCATACCCACAATATGTATGTAGGTTGAACAATGCTATCTTATCGTATGCCCTTATGTTGTAACTAGTTTATATATATTTTCCCCAAATAATAGTGCTATTAACCCACATTGTGTTTAATCTTGTTTTTTAAACTGTAAATTACTATACTGATTATTATATTGTTTTATTGGTTACTAATTGTTCTTAGAACAAAGTAAATGTCAATCTAAAAAGTTTAAATAAGATTTTTTTTATGAAAAGTTAACTAGTAGACATGAATTATAAAATAATTTTATTAATATTAAATATAAAACATTAAATTTATATAGATGTATGTTTAATATAACCACCAGCGTAGATAATGGATTCCTGAAAATAGAGGTAGTCCCTTATCTAAGAACGTACCTGACCTTTCCTGGTGGATAAAAATGGTAAAAAATATTCTGATACTGGAAGATGAAAGCCTGATAGCCCTGGAACTTAAAACTAAACTAAAATCATGGGGATATGATGCAGTATTCATCTCTTCTACTGGTAGTGAAGCTTTAGAAATTGCCCGGGAGCACCCTCCCCACCGGGTAGTGGCAGATATTCATTTAAAAGGAAAAATTAATGGTATTGAGACCATAAAAAAATTAAAAGAGTTTTGTAAGTTCCCGGTAATCATCATCAGTGCCTATCTAAACCAGAAGGTGGTGGATAATGCCCTGGAGATTAATCCCAATTGTTATTTGCTTAAACCCTTAAATAATGAGGAATTACGTATTAATATACAGCTGGCCCTGAAATAATTATATAATACTCCCTTAGATTAGTAAAAAAAGTTTAAACAATTATTTTTTCTCATCCAGCCTTTTTAAAATATCACTCAGTGAATCTTTAATTTCTTCACTTTCTTTTTTTCTTTCCTGGTTTATTTTTTGAGATATCTGGGCCAGTGCTTTACGATCCTTGTCTTGTTCTTCCCTGAATTTATCCACCAGCATACTGGCCACAGATGCGGTGGCATATCCTGTGAAGGCCAGACCAGAAATCATCATAAAGGCACCTATAAACCTTCCCCAGGGGGTTACCGGCACAATATCCCCGTAACCGGTGGTAGTCATGGTGGTAATAGTATACCAGGCGGAGTCCTCATAATTTTTAACTTCAGGATTAACACCCCTTTCCACCAGAAGGAAGCTAAAGGAGGTGCATAAAAATAGTATGGTGATAATGGTGATACCATAACTCAAACCTGTTTTTTTGGTGAACTTGACAAAAGTGGATCCCATTTTAGTTATGGTACGGATTAGGGCCAGGATATGAATCAAGCGTAAAATAGCCAGAGGCAGGGTGAGGGTGACTCCTAATTGCCCCAGGAATATAAAGTCAAAGGGTATAACAGCTGGAACAAAAACCCAGTTATTCTTTATAAAATCTCTCCGGTCCTCTCTGGTGATAAAAACCATTAATAAATTTATAAATAGCAACAACGAAACCAGTAAATCAAAATTGTAAATATTTACCACAGTAGAAGAACTTATCTGGAAAAAATCAAAAATCCGGGATTGATCCAGGGTTAAAATAATTAAAAGAACCACATCCACCACAATGAGTATAATTAGTATGGTTAAATAGAACTGCAAAAACTGCTGCATGATACTTTTTAGCTTATCCCTCATCCTGAAACCCTCTGCAATTATAAAAGCCACTTATGTTTTATTTATATGGGGACTTATCTTATATTAAATATTACACCTGGGGACTCAGGATTATTTTAGATGAATTGGAGAGTTATTATCCGTAAATTTCCTAAAAAGTAATTGATTATCCCTGAAAAACAGGAAATAATAGGGGAAAACTTATATAAAAAAAATTAGTTTTAGTAGTCCCAACATTTAGTAGGATTTAACTACTCCAATGATATCTCCCCGGGGTACCCAGGTATTCAAAGGAGTGCGGGTTATTACTGAAGTGGCAGTGTAGGTTACTTCCACTTCCTTGTTATCACTGATGAGATAAACCCGGTCTTCTTCAATGATACTGACTCTTTTTACTATTAAATCATAGGTGGGATGGAAGGCCACCACAATATCCCCTTCTTTAATATCTGCGGTTTTTAGTACGGTGATACTTTGACCGTCATATAAGGTGGGAACCATGGAATTTCCTTTTACCACCGCTGGTAAGGGTAGCTGGTCTTCACCAAACTGAGACTTGATGGTGACATCTACCTGGGTGTAGTTATATCTATTAGCAATAGATTTAACCCCGGCTTCTATGCTCTCCAGAGAACTGGAAGGTTCGTTTATGGCTCCTGCTGCATACTGGGCTAGTTCCTGATCCATTTCAGGAGGTACCATACCCCACCAGGTATAGGAACTCACCGTGGTGGATGAACCATCAGTCTGGATATTAACATTAAGGGTGGGTTCTATGGAGGATAAAGCAATAGAAGAGGCCACTATCAAACCCAGGGCCAGTACCACAAAACCCACCAGAATTTTAGAACTATTTCTCATGATTTCACCAAATTTAAAAGTGTGTTTTATAATATTAAATGCAGGATATAATAATATCTATCTAATTTTTACTTATAATATGATTATTTAATCAGTTCGTCTATAATCATGCGGGTGGTGCTAATATCCATCTGTCCCGGGGCAGTGGATTTATTACCAGAAGCAAAGGTGAATGGTGAACCAAATAAGGGCCCTACCACCCGGGTGTATTTACCATAGGAGCCCATGGCCACTCCCAGGGTGGAAGGATACTCCTGGATAATCTTAAGCACCCTTAAGGTATCCTCCCTATTATGGGGCATAACCGCGAACTTGGCAATATCCCCTATACTCAGCTCTTCTTCCACAATCTTGCGAAGAGAAACTATAGAAGGGGTTTTATTAAAGTCATGGAAGGATATAATGGATTTAGAGGCGGATTTTACCACTCTTTGGCGTAACTCCTCTTTAGTTTTAAGTTCTATATCCAGGTACTGGGCCTGGGAACTGGCAGCTAAGAGTAGTTCTATGCGTTCTTCTTCAGATCCCTTAAAAGATCCTCCTTCTGATTCCGCCCGGTTAGTGGCAATAACCGGTAGTTCCAGCTCCCCTAATATTTCTTTTACCATGTCCGGGGTGGGATTTTCCAGAGCATCTATGCGGAGTTCTAATAAATCTGCACCCATTTTTTGGTAGGATTTTCCCGATAGAACTGCTTTTTCTGGGGTTTTTTCAAATACAGGGACACATATCTGGATAATATTTTCCAAATTTATACACCTTCTTTAATAGTAAATAATTTAGTTATTAAGATTTAAGTTAAAAGTTAATATCAGTTAAATATTGATAATAAAAACAATGCAAATAATGATGAATGTATTAGTATATCCTTTAAACTAGTATATTAGTTTTTATCTAAACCAACCTTAAAAAATAATATTATATTTAGGCCTTAATCTGTTTTTTAAAATATAGTTAAATTTTAGTATTGAATTAAAAAAAAGAAAAAAGGGGTAAATTATTGTTTTTTTTATCTTACCCGGCGGGTGTTTATAACCACATAATTTGGTAGTACTCCTCGTTCAGCCTTAAAAGCCACAATACGAGCAAAACTATCCACCAGTGACTGGAAACGAATGTTACCCAGCGAACTCCAGGCGAAATTAGGTGCCACACCATTATTCCGGATGAACTTATTCACCCTGGAGGCCATATCCATATAACCAGCCTTGTAAAGGTTGCGGTTAACAATGGTTGAACCTGCAGCTTTAGGTGCCGTTTTAACATCCATGGCCTTAAATTCATTAGCCCCGGATATTAAACTGGCTGTGGATAACTCCAAAAATACCGGCATGGTCACATAATGGGTAACACCAGCAGTATCCTCCATACGTACCCAGTTAGGTAAAACACCACGACTGGTGATGAAATTCCTGACTCGAATAGCCGCATCCTGCACCATTAAACGAGTGAAAATACCAGTTTCCGGTGGTTCTGCTCCAATTTGCACGGTATCAGTTAGTTCTTCTGTATCTAAAGCCGCTTTTACTGTGGCTAAACCAGATTCACTGCCATTTAAAGTAGCAATGGCCACACCAAGACTGGTGGGTTTATCCACAACTTGGCTGCCCACTTCCCCTAAATCAGTTTTAAAAGTCACTAAAGTACCATCAGGCAGGTGACCATTAGCTGGATCTAAGAGAGTAGTGCTGGTACCATCAAAGGCATTGTTGAAGTTAGCAAATAGTGTTGAAGTCTCACCTGAGGCAATGGAAGTAGGATCAGCCCAGAAAACCATGTATAACCAGGGAGAGTAATCCGCCGCGCCACCAATTAAAGTGGCAAAGTTTGGATTATTGGATCCCCACCAGTTATACCGGGCATCAGCAGATCCAGCATGATTGTGTATGGCTATATGTGAATTATCCGCAATACGATTGAAATTCGCATTCACAGTACCCCAATTGTTGAAGATTGCACCACCAACAGTTGCGGTGTTACCATAAAAAGTACTTGTTTCCACATCCGCACTACAATAATTATCATTATTGTAGATAGCACCACCATAACTAGTGGCAGTATTACCGGTGAAAGTACTATCAGATACACTTAAAGTAGCATAATTGTAGATAGCACCACCAAAAGGTGCGGTATTGCTGGTAAAGACACTGTCAGTTACAGTTAGAGTAGCATCGTAATCGTAGCCATAATAATTGTAGATTGCTCCACCCCAAGTAGTGGCACTGTTACTGGTAAAAGTACTATCATTTACAGTTACCGTACCATAGGTGTAGATAGCACCTCCATAAGCTGCTAAATTATTAGTAAAAGTACTCCCTGTCACCGCACTGGTACCTTCAGCATCATAGATAGCACCACCCCCAAAAATTCCATGGTTATCGGTGAAAGTGCAATCAATTACATTCAAATTGGATCCAGCAGCATTGAAGATAGCACCACCATACTGTGCGGAGTTGTTTATGAAAGTACTGCTATTTACAGTAACCGTAGCAAAATTGTCAATACCACCACCACTAAAACCTGAAACCCCATTTTGTATGGTAAATAGACTGATACTCACTGTAGCACCACTATTAATGGTTATGGGTTTTCCGGTGTTGTATCCATCGATGATAGTGTTTTCCTGACTTTGACCTACCAGATTCAAATTCTTTTCAATGCTCAAATGTTCATAGTAGGTTCCATCAGCCACATTAACCGTACCATCCACACTTACCGAAGTTATTCCTTTACCAATGGTTAAATAGGGATTGGTTTCTGTTCCATCATTATCATCACTACCTGTAGGGGAAACGTATTTCACACTATCCGGATCCACCGTAGCAGATACCGCACCAGCCATGGTGATAGCTAATATTAGAACTGTTAGAGTTATTATTAGTTGTTTTTTCACGTTTTTCACCTCCTTGCACAATCAATTAAAAGAAAATATCTGAAAAATAAATGGTAAATGATTGCTAATCCTTAAAGGACGGCCTAAAAAAGCAAAAACTCCTTTGTGCAGCATAATAATAACTACTGAAACTGAACTTTACTGATGCGGGATTAAAATCCCTGAAAATGATAATCAAACAACTCAGTATTAGTAATACCACTAAATAAATCTACCTATTTGTTTGTAGCAAATATAACAATTACTTAAAATGTATTAAAAAGTGAAGATATACTAAATATTAGCTTCAATCTAAAAAAAAGAAATTATTTAAAAAAACCCCACCTAACCCCAAAACTGATACTTTATCCAATAATTATATATAATTAATCAAAAAGGTGATCCCATGAAAGTAAGCTCCATTGGTGCAGATATATCTAATAATGACACAAGTTGTAGTAAATCTCTTATAAAGAACTTAGAAGATAACATCTCCCATTTAGTGGACATGGGAGCCAATAAAGCAGCCCTTACCAACATAACTGGTGATGATGTGGTTATCAGTGCCTTTGTCCCGGATGATCTTTTAGAGACCATTAACCAGGCCATGGTGCAAATTTTAAGGGATAATGCCGAGGACCTGGGAGATGTGCAGGGAATATCTTCCACCCCGGAAGGTGCCGGGGAGGGCATATCCTATGCCGAAGCCCGGATACGTCAGGACCGCTACCCTGATGCTATCATCATGGCCTTTGACACCTATGGAGGGGAAGACTTTGTGGGAGAGGTGGCTAACTCCGCCCGCCTGGCTGCCCAGGGTATGAGTGGGGTTACGGATGTATCTGCTCCTATCACCCCCGGGGTTAACCATATACCGGGAGTGGGTTATGTATCAGATAAAACTGATGACCCGGTAATTATTGCCACTATAGAAGATTTGGAGAGTGTGGGTAGTGTGGCCGGGGCCATGATGGGAGCTGCTCTGGGAAATAAAAATGTTTACCTGGTAAAAAGGGGAGCACCATCCCATGTGATACCGGGAAGCGTTATTACCTCGGTAACCGCCTATATGAATGGTAATATCATTGATCTGGCTGTGCCCTTTGAAGAAAGGACCCGTATTTTAAGGTTGTAGCTCCATAAATATTAACCGGAAAAATACCTTATCCCTTTAAGCTAGAGCTGGTTATCCCAATCCTTAAATAAATAAGCTGCCCATATAGTAACTACTAAAAAAAAATATTTTATTTTTTCATAAACTCATAAAAAAAAAAATAATTAAGGAGTATTTATCATGATAATCCTGGATAAAAATACCAAATGTTTAGTACAGGGAATTACCGGAAAGCAGGGAGCTTTCCATACCGAGCAAATGCTGGAATACAACACCAATATCGTGGCGGGAGTAACTCCGGGTAAAGGTGGTCAAAAATTCGGACCATTAACGGTTTATGATTCTGTAGAAGCAGTAACCGAAGTGGAGGATGTTAATACCTCCATTATCTTTGTACCTGCCCCCTTTGCTAAAGATGCCGCTTTTGAAGCTATAAGTCAGTTGGATACCGTTATAATTATCACCGAACACATCACGGTGCATGATTCCATGCAGATTATGGAGTATGCCCAAAAAATGGATACCACCGTAGTGGGACCTAATACCCCGGGAGTTATCTCTCCGGGAGTGGGTAAGCTGGGTATCATGCCGGCCCATATATTCCAACCAGGGGATATTGGTATTGTATCCCGTAGTGGAACCCTCACCTATGAATTCGCCCACCAGATTAGTCGTTCTGGTAAGGGTCAAAGTAGTTGTGTGGGGATTGGAGGAGACCCGGTGGTGGGACTGGACTTTGCCACTGTACTGCAGAAATTTGAAGACGACCCGGACACCCGGGCCATGGTGATGATTGGTGAAATCGGAGGTAATGCCGAGGAAAAAGCTGCCCAGTACATAGAAAAAAACATTTCTAAACCAGTTATTGCCTACATCGCCGGTACCACCGCCCCGCCCGGTAAGAGAATGGGGCATGCTGGGGCTATTATTGAGGGGAATAGTGGAACAGCCGAGAGTAAAATCCAGGCCCTGGAAGAAGTAGGGGTCCAGGTGGTGGAAAAACCATCAGATATGGTAAATATCATAAAAGGATTCTAAGATTATGGTAAAATCCTGAAGAATCTAAAATAAGGATAAACACATCTTAAGAAATTTCATTTATAAAAAAATAAGGATAAACACATCTTAAGAAAATTAAATAATTTCCAAAAATACACCCCCTAAGGTTTTAATCATGGTAGATAAAAACAAGATAATTAAAAAACTATCCTCTGGAGATATGAAGCTCCATGAGATAGAAAAATTCACCTCCAATGTAAAAGAGAGTGTGGATATTAGAAGGGAATTTATAGAAACCATATCTGCGGGATCACTGGATAATGTGGCCCATTATTCTCTGGATATGGATGAGGCAGTTAAAAAGAATATTGAAAATCCTGTGGGAACTATCCAGATTCCGGTGGGTGTGGCCGGTCCCCTGAAAGTCAAGGGTGAATATGCCCAAGGCGATTTTTATGTTCCTCTGGCCACCTCTGAAGGGGCCCTGGTGGCCTCAGTTAACCGGGGATGCTCCCTCATAACCCAGGCGGGAGGTGTTACATCCCGCATCATCTCTGATAAAATGACCAGAGCCCCGGTGATTAAAGCCGAATCGGTGATTAAAGCATTGGAAATAAAAGTCTGGATAGAGGATAATTTCCAGAAACTAAAAGAAACAGCAGAAAGCACCACCCGGCATGGGAAACTATTAAAAATTGATCCTATCCTGGTGGTGGGTTCTTACATCTATCCCCGTTTTGTATACAGTACCGGGGATAGTATGGGGATGAATATGGTGACCATTGCCACAGAAAAAGCCCTGGATTTACTCCACCAGGAGACCGGAGCCCATGTGGTGGCACTTAGTGGAAATGTCTGTGTGGATAAGAAACCCTCTGCTTTGAACATGGTAGAAGGCCGGGGTAAGACCCTGATAGCAGAAATAGTGATACCTGCTGAAATGGTAAAACAAAAACTGAAAACCACCCCCCAGGCCATTGCCGAGGTTAATATTGCTAAAAACCTTGTAGGTTCTGCTATATCTGGTAGTATGGGTTTTAATGCTCATTATGCTAATATGATCGGGGCCTTATTTTTGGCCACTGGCCAGGATGAGGCCCATGTGGTGGAGGGTAGTCTGGGGATTACCACTGCCGAGGATCAAAATGGGGATTTATATTTTGCAGTGACCCTTCCTGATGTGCCTCTGGCCACCTTTGGTGGGGGCACCCGGCTGGAAACCGCCCGGGAATGCCTGGAGATAATGGATGTTTATGGTGCCGGTAAAGTGCAGAAATTTGCAGAACTTGTAGCTGCCACCGTACTGGCAGGAGAATTATCACTTTTAGGGGCTCTAGCTTCAGGACATCTGGCCCGGGCACATAAAGACCTGGGAAGAGGTTAAATACCTCAGCTTTTAGGGAGTATTAAATAAAATGAATTTAAAAGAATTTTTTGAAGAATTTTTTAATATGAGCCGTTATGTGGCTTTAGGGAGTCTGGAGGGGATACTGGCAGTTATGGGGGTCACTCTTACTGCCAGTGGTGTGGCTGGTCTAGGTGGGGCAGAAATACCTAACTACCTCATTGGCCTGACTGGTCTTAGTGGCGGAATAGCCATAGCCATGTCCAATGCCTTTGGATCATTTATTGGGGAACGGGCCGAGGAAATGCGTTCCATGCGGGAACTGGAAAAGAAGATGATTATGGAAGAAGGTAAACTGGATGATACTCTAATCCATAAACAGGCCAAGCGCCGTATTTACATGAGTATGTTCACCCATGGTTTTTCCAGTTTTATTGGATCATTTGTACCGGTAACCGCCTTTCTATTAATTGCTGATCGGATCACCGCCACCATTGTTACTCTTATCATGTGCTTTGTGGCCCTGATATTTCTGGGGATATATTTGGGGAGGGTTTCCCGGGAGAGTCTCTTTAAAACCAGTATTGAAATAGTGGTAATTGGAATATTCATTATGGTGGTTAGTTTTGTTATGGGTGGAGGATAAACTCACACTCCATTCATTTTTTTATTACCTTAATTACTGAAACTTTTTTTTGTCCCCTGGAAAAAATATATTACCTCTTTTTAAAAGAATATTATAGGGGTGTATAGTTATGCGATCCATCTGGTCTGGATATCTAACTTTTGGAAGTATTTTAATTCCCATCCGTACTTATTCTGCCAGCGGGCCCTTGCACATTGGTTTTCATCAGGTGCATAAAAAAGACTGTGGCCGGGTGCGGTATAAAAAGGTGTGTGAAAAGGATGGGAAGGAATTAAAAAGAGATGAAATATCTAAAGCTTTTTTTATTGCCGGTGAATGTTTAAAGTTCTCTGATGAGGAAATTGAATCCCTCCGGCCTTTTGCCAATAAAATAATGGAAATACAGGGATTCTGTAAAAGGGAAGAAATCCCTCTTCTGGGCCTGGGAAAGCCCTATTACATCGGTACCCAATCACCTGAAAAAGGGGGAGTGGGGCAAAGTTTTCTTTTACTTAAAAAAGCTCTGGAGAAAAGTAATAAAGTAGCAGTGGTTAAATGGGTGTCCCGGAGCAACGAATATATTGGAATGCTACAACCACAGGAAAATGGTTTTCTCTTAAAACAGCTCCTCTATAAAGAACAGGTAAGATCCTCTGAGGAAATAGAAATCATCGAAGCCGAAGTCCCCGAGGACCTCCTGGAAAAAGGAGTGCTGGTGGTAGAGAAGATGAGTTTTGATTTTGATTGGGGTAGTTACCAGGAGGAATACACCACCCAGGTAAAAGAACTAATAGAAAAAAAGGCTCTGGGTGAGGAGATCCCCCCGGAAGAAATCAAATTACCGGAAACACGTTCCATTGAAGCTGAGCTGGAAAGAATGCTATTAGAGAGTAAATAATATTTTTTTTTAGGAGATATTAGTCTATGATTGAACCTATGCTGGCCACTTTAGTAAAAGAAAAACTCCACCTGGAGGGTACCTGGCTCATCGAACCTAAATACGATGGAGAACGGATAATAGCCCAGCGAAATAAAGATAAAATTGACCTATGGACCCGTAGACATGTTAATGCTGCCCATAAGTTCCCTGAAATTGTAGAAGCCTTAAAAAGAAACATTAAAAGTGATAACTGGGTCCTGGACGGAGAACTTACTGTGAAGGGTGGTTTCAGGCAATTATTAAAGCGTAATGTGGAGGATAAATTTAAAATAAGTATTTTATCCCGAAAAATACCTGCCACCTATAACCTGTTTGATATTATACAGCTGGATGGAGAAGATTTAAGCTCTAAAACATTACTTGATCGTAAGGGAATTCTATTAAAAGCTGTTTATTTTAAGGAAGGTATTGATATTGTTCCTTTCCAGGAAACCACTGATAAAGATTGGAAAAATCATTTTAAAAAATACCTGGAAGAGGGCTTTGAAGGTGCAGTTCTCAAAAAAGCAAATTCCAGCTATGATGCCGGTAAAAGATCCAATAAATGGTTGAAAGTGAAAAAACAGGACACTCTGGATGTATATGTGGTGGGTGCTACCCGTAGTACAGGTAGTATTCCTTTTGGTGCTTTAATCCTTAAAAAAGATGGGAAATTCCTGGGTAAGGTAGGGACCGGTTTTAGTGATAGAGACCGTAAAATCATACTCCATATCCTTAAAAAAAATCAGGCCCCTCTGGATATTGAGCTACCAGAAGAGGTGGAATCTGAATTATTAATTAGTAACCGGCCCCTTTTAGCTGAAATCAGAGTCCAGGAAATGATAAATGGTTCTCCCCGGGCTCCGGTATGGGTTCGTTTTCGCTGGGATTAATTATAAATCTAAACTATTTTTTTTTAAAGTTCATTATCAATCCCATACACCCTTTTCACATTTTCCTTATGAATACAGAAGGCCTCCTCGGTAGTCATTATCCCTTTTTTAATAAATTCAAAGGTCCGGCGGGGTACAGTTTTTGGTCCTAAAACCGCCCCGGGACGGGTAACATCATCCAGGTAATCAGTTTCCATTAAAAAAGTATTTCCTTTTTTTATGCCCTCACTCACCACCTCCCGGGTGGCAATTAGAGAGGGGGTGAGTCCATGGTTTTCTTCCCGGGAAGTATAGGGACCGGAGAAGTGTTTAATCAGTTTATGTCTTTTAAGACCGGCTTTATCGGCCATCTGACTGAATTCATTAAATTGTGGTTCCTGGGAGGATTCGGTATGTAGTTGCACCGGGCAATCTGCCTCTTTAGCCAGTTCCATAACCTGTACCATGATCCGGTTGTGGAGTTCCCATTCTTCCCGGGAGACTTCATAGTGGGGTCGGCCTATTTCCCCCAGGGCCACTGCCTCCCCTTCCTGGACTTTTTTCTGGGCATATTCCATACCTTCTTTTATTAGTGTTCCGGCTTCTTGTGCTGATTTACCAGAATCTAAAAGCCGGGATAGTTCTGCCGGGTGCAGTCCTAAAACCGCATAGGCCTTTACCGGTGTGTTCTGGTTGATTATATCCACGTATTCCAAGACCAGGTCCATGGCATGTTTATAATTAAATGGTTTACCACAACTCCAGGAGGGTTTATTAGGTATGATCATGACCCTTCCTCCGGAGGCATGGAATTTCTGAGCTACTTTTAAGGGTCCTTCCCCCTGTATAGGGTCTACATGTATGTGGTTATCAGTTATGGGGATTTCTTCCATGGTAACAGTTCCTCAGGTAAAATTTTTCTAATTAAAAAAAAAAAAATTAATATGCCCTTTTATCGGGTTTATCCACATTACAGGAGCTCACCGGGGACAATGATTTATCTTCAGTTGATTTATCCAGATAGTATCCCATTTTTTCCAGTACCGCTTTAGGGTCTACCCTGGTTTTTATACACCCGTCCCGGGATAGGACCACTCCCTGGGGTGAGAAGCGGGCCAGTTTCATCATGGACAAATTGAGGTCCTGATAACAGGCCACCCCTAAAACGGCTTTGAAATTATTTTTTTCCGCGATTTTCTGGAGGAAAGTGGATCCGGGGATGATAAATACTTTATATCCCATCTCTTCTCCTTTTTCTTTTAAAACCCCTATTACACATTTTTTACAGTGGTTACATACCAGTCCTGATGATTCCAGGGTGGCTTCACAATCCAGGCTTCTCAAACAATGGGGCAATATCAGTAGTTTATCCTGAGGTTTGATTTTTTCAAATTGTTTCTGATTAACTTTATTTCTGACTTCCACTCCAATATGGTCCACTATTTTGTCATCTAATCCAATTATTTCCGAGAACTTCTTAAAAGGACCATAGAAGAGGTCTATGGTGAATAAAAGAAGTCGGGGGAATATCAGTCTATCTTGTTTTAATAATATCTTGCCTAGAACCAGGGTAATTACAAGCAGGATAATTAAAGAAGCCCCGGCCAGGAATACCATCTGTCCAAATATTTGATAAAATTCACTCAGTATCATGTAATTGTACCTGATTATAATATTTGTGCTTTATTAGCAGTAAAAATTTACTTTAAAAAGATTATTTTAAATTATCTTAATATTATCTTTATAATTAAAATTATCTAAAGATTATGTCATCAATATGAAAAATAGAATAGGATTAATAGTATTATAATTATGTTATCTCTCTTTTTTTATATAAAGTTGACTCTATTTAAGAAAAATTATTTTTCTTTTTTGAAACTCTCCAGGGCCTGGAATGCTGCTTCTTTTACATGGGGGTCTTCATCCATGATAAATGGTGTTATCTCCTCCAGGGATTCCTCCCCATATAGGAGGGATAATGATTCTACTGCAGCATATCTAACTGTCCAGTTCTCATCATGTAGTAGATTAATAATATTATCCTTAATTCTAGCCTTATCCTGGAGGAGAGATCCATCCCGGGATCCCAGGGCACCTATAGATTGCAGGGCCACTGCCCTCACACTCCCATATTCATCCCTCAGGGCTTTTTCTAAATATTTGATGCAGGCGGTGGTACCCACCTGGCCCATGGCCCGGACTGCTTCTTTTTTTAAAAATTCATCATTTTCCTGTAGTACCCTCACCAGGCCATTTAAGTCTTTATCCAGTTTCATCTCTTCAATCCGGGCGCTGGTAAGAGTTTCCATAATTATCACTAATTTTAAATCTTTTCCAGTTTCACCGGGAGGGTGCCTTCGATTTCCACTCCTTGAGGGGTGGAATTAATCTGCACCCCGGATAGTGATTCACAGGAGCATAATATGTCCTGTTCCGGGTGGGTTCCAGGTATAATATTACAGTCCAGTCGTACCTGGTTACCTACCGCCACCACCATCTTCAGGTGACGGGAAGTAGGATGGTTTTCACCCAGCACTATGAGGGGAGATGCCATTTCACGCAGTAGATAGCTCATGCATTTAATACCTTTTTCCACTTCTGGTCCTTTTCCAAAAGCAGAGATTACAAATAAATCATCTTCATCCAGAAACATCACCACTTCGTCCTCATCAGGGGTACCAATGAATAAATTCTGGTTTTGGAGTGACTTCACCACTCCCACCGTACCGGTATCACCTATTAAAAATAATATTTGTGAAGAGTCTACTCGGAGCACTCCACGTTCTCTGATTGACAGGAGGGACATATGATTCGTTTTCCAAGTCCTTTAAATTCATTGCCACAGTCTAAACATTTACATCGTTTAGTTTTCAGTTTTTTCATCTTAATGTCCGCCATGGGACCGCCCACTGTACACATATTATCACCAGTGGAGGCTATGTTTTTGTTCTTATTTATTTTTTTTTATAATAATCACCATTTTTAGGAACTAAATACCCTTAAAATCAAATTATCATAAATAGGGACCAGATTAATACCCGGTGGTATCTATACCCAAGATATTTATTAAATAAAAAACTAAAAAATAATATAATTAATAAGATAACTGGTTATGATTTATTTTTCCCTATTAAAGGAATAGCACCCTTATTTAACAGCAATTATACCCTTTAAATCAATTTTATACATTAAAAAAAATGTATTTATAAGTTTAATCAAATTCAAATAATAATACCCCTTAAAATATAGAAATATCTGATTTAATATAAATAAAAAATTTAATAAAAACTGATTATGGGTAATCACATTGCAAAAAAAATTGGTGAGACACTTGAAAAACCTGATTTTCCCCTTTACAGCCATTGTTGGACAAGAGGATATAAAAAAAGCACTCCTATTAAATGCTATAAACCCTGGAATTGGCGGAGTATTAATTAAAGGTGATCGTGGTACTAGTAAAACCACCGCAGTCCGGGCCCTGGCTGATCTATTGCCCTCCATGGAAGTGGTGAAAGGATGTCCCTTTAATTGCAACCCCCATGACCGGGACTCTTTGTGTCAGTTCTGTCAATCCCCGGATATGGAAATTGAAGAAAAGAAGATGAGGGTGGTGGAACTGCCTCTGGGCTCTACCGAAGACCGGGTGGTGGGTTCCCTGGATATTAAAAAAGCTTTAAAAGAAGGTATTAAAGCACTTGAACCGGGTATCCTGGCTGAGGCCAACCGGAACATATTATATGTTGATGAAATCAACCTCCTGGATGACCACCTGGTGGATGTGCTTTTGGATGCTGCGGCCTATGGAATAAATAATGTGGAAAGGGAAGGTATTTCCCTATCCCACCCCTCTAAATTCATACTGGTGGGGACCATGAATCCGGCTGAAGGTGACTTAAGGCCCCAGTTATCAGACCGTATAGGATTGCACCTTACCGTACACAGTATCCTGGATATAAAAGACAGGATTACTATCATGGAACGGAGGGAGCAATTTGAAAAAGATCCAGAAGGATTTAAAAAATCATTTGAAATCCCCCAGAGAGAATTACATGATAAGATAGTTAAGGCCCGTGCATTGCTACCCCGGGTCACCATCTCTACAGAACTGATGGAGTTGATTGCCCGGGTATGTGTAGAAGCCGGGGTGGATGGCCACCGGTCAGATATTGCCATATTAAAAACCTCCAAGGCCATAGCCAGTTATAACCAGAGAAGTAAGGTAACTTATAATGATGTGGAAGAAGCTATAACCCTGGTTTTAGGTGAAAGGAGCACTACAGGTCCTCAAAACCCCCAGCAATTAAAAAATCAGATGGATAAAGCCCGGAAAGATATGGAAAAAGAAAAAAAGGAGGAAAAAAAAGAGGAGGAATCCCAGAATCAGGAGAATTCCCCTTCCTGTGGTGATGATTCTAAAGAGGAAGACCAGGACCAGGGTGATGATTCTGAAGGTGAGAACCAGAACCCGGATAATGATGATGATAACGCCTCTAGTGAAGAATCTCCTGGTGGTGCTTCTACTTCCCCTGATAATGAAAAAGAAGAAAATGGTTCTAATGATGAAACATCTTCTCCTGATAGTGGTAAAGAAGAAGAAACATCAGATACCAGTAATAAAACAGCAAAATCTGGTGAAAGTGGCCCTGAGAAGGAAAAACCCTTTGTACCTAATCCTCAGGAAGAACCTTTAGAAGAGACCTGTGAGGATTTTGATATAAAAAAAATGCTGAAGATGAAGGGTAAAAAGAAAAAACGTCTATATGGTGCCCGGGTGGATTCTAAAACAGATAAAGGAAAGTATGTTAAGAGCCGTTTGTATTCCCCTTCCCGGGGAGATATCGCCATTGATGCCACCCTTCGTGCTGCGGCCTTAAAGTCCCAGGGTGAAATAAAAGTAGAATCAGGGGATTTAAGGGAGAAGATTAGAAAGCATGGTGCCCGGGCCTCTATTGCCCTGGTGGTGGATATTAGTGGATCCATGCATTCAGATAAAAAAGCCCGGCGGGTGAGGGGAATAATAAGTGAAATTATTAAGGATGCCCACCGGCATAAGGACAAGTTAACGGTTATTGGTTTTAAAGGAAAAGATGCTCAGGTAATCATACCCACCACCAAAAGAGCTGCTTCCTTCCAGGAAGTGGTAGGGGATATTCAGGTAGGGGGAACCACTCCCATGGCCGCTGGTATTAAAAAGGGAGTGGAAGTACTTAAAAATGAAATGAAAAAAGAGGAGTACGTTCCTTTAATGGTACTTCTTACCGATGGTATGCCCAATGTGGGTATTGACCAGAATCCGGCAAAAGACGCCCTTAAATATGCCCATATGATAGAAGAAAACCACATAAACGCCCTGGTGGTTAACTTCGAAAGATCTAAAGCACATGGCCGTAACATGAATATGGAACTGGCCCTGGCCTCAGGTGGTCGTTACTATGAACTGGAGGACTTACAAAATCCAGGTAATGCCATGTGTCAAATAATGAAATATGAGAGAGGTCAGTTTTAGATAGATAAAACACCCCCTGAACTTAAAAGCCGGTAGAAAGAGTTAAAATAGAAATTATATTTTATTCACCCCTTGGAAAAAGTATATTAAGCTATTCCTCCTAAATTAATTAAGAGGATTATTTAATTTTTTTAAGTTAATTACATCAGAAAATAGTTGTATGCTACTTTTTTAAATGAAATTAAATTATGAGGATTATAGATTAAAAATACATAAAAACCCGGTGATGGGATGAAAGTTACAGTTTACCATGCAGAAGAATGCGATCGTAAAAGGTGCACCACCTTTCGCATGGCCAAAAAGGGAAAGTTTAAAATAGTAAATCATCTTAACCAGTTACCATATGGTGCACTAATTTTAAATCCCTTTGCTGAAAAATCTGTATCTCCTGAAGATAGGGATATGGTTATGAAAAGAGGGGTGGCGGGTTTAGATTGTTCCTGGAAAAAGGTCAAGAAGTCTGCTATGATATTTAAAACAACAAGGTACCATAGATCGCTGCCTTTTTTGATTGCAGCTAATCCCACCAATTATGGTAAACCATGTATACTCTCCACTGCAGAGGCTATTGCAGCAACATTTTATATAGTGGGATTGAAAGATATAGCAGAAGATATTATGTCCCATTTTAAATGGGGACCTCATTTTCTAATCCTCAATAGAGAAATATTAGAAGCTTATTCCCAGGCTGATAGTAGTCTGGAAGTTGTTAAAATTCAAAACGAATTCATAGGAGGAACATAAATGGCTAGATTTGAAGAAGCAGAAAATAGATTATTCAAAATCAAGATTTGCTTAAAATGTAATGCTCGTAACCCTACCAATGCTAAAGTATGCAGGAAGTGTGGATACAAGGGTTTGAGATTTAAAGCTAAAGAACCAAGGGGTTAAATAAAGTCTTTTAATTCCCTTTATTTTCCTATTTACACAGATTATATTAATTTTTTCAGGTTCGAATATGAAAGTCGAAGCTTATTTTAAAGATATTTTAAAGGATCGTAAAGTTCACCTTACCTTACTGGACCCGGAAGAACAAAGCCCACAAGAAGCAGTTAATATTGCCCAGGCAGCTATTGCTGGTGGAACAGATGGTATAATGTTAGGTGGATCCACCAATGATGGTAGTGAACTGGATGCCACAGCCCAAGCCCTCCAGGAAAAAATCGATGTTCCCATTGTACTGTTCCCGGGAAATATTACAGGGGTGAGTAAATACGCTGATGCCATATTTTTTATGAGTTTACTTAATTCCACCAATCCTTACTGGATAATCGGAGCTCAGGCTTTGGGTGCACCCAGTGTTAAAAAAATAGGTATTGAAGCTATCCCCATGGGATACATTGTGGTGGAACCAGGTGGAACTGTGGGCTGGGTAGGGGATGCTAAATTAATCCCTCGAAAGAAGCCTGATTTAGCCGCAGCCTATGCCATGGCCGCTGAATTTATGGGTATGCGTATGTTCTATCTGGAAGCAGGATCTGGTGCCAGTCAGACCATTCCCCCGGAGATGATTGCTGCTTGTAAAAAATACACCAGCATGAGTATCGTGGTAGGTGGGGGCATACAGGACGGTGCTACTGCCCATGAAATTGCTGCAGCAGGTGCTGATTTTGTGGTAACCGGTACCGTGGTGGAAAAGTGTTCCGATGTGGAAGAAAAGATTAGAGAGATTGTAGAAGGTATCCAAAAAGCTGAAGAATCTTTATAAATCTAAAACCAGATTTTATTTTTTTTAAATTAATTATTTTTTTTTTTTGATAATTTCCCCCTTAAAATTCGTTTTTAAAAAAATAAGGGAATTAATAGGGGGATATCATTTTTAAAATCCAGGAAAAAATCTATTTAAATGAGATTAAAGTATTATTTTTTTTTAATTTATTGGTTTAGTAATAATTTAAGTGGTTTATTTTTAATTATTGGTATCATTTCGACTGATAATAAGTTATTTTTATAAATAATGTCCCTAATCTCAGAATTAATCCTGGTGATTTTTGATTTTTCAGGGAGTATATAAAATTATTAACCATGATAAAAATAGTTTATATTAAGGATAGGAGAATGCGGGGGTAATTAATTGCTCAATGAAAAAGTAGCTAAAATTCTAAATAGCATCGCCGACTACCTGGAGATGGAGGATGATTTTTTCAGGGTAAAAGCCTACCGCCAGGCAGCCCACAGTGTGGAAGTACTAACCACGGATATTGAAACCATTACCCGGGAAGGTGAACTTATAAAACTCCCTGGGATTGGCCAGCATATTGCCGGTAAAATAGAAGAGATAATTGAAAAAGGAAGCGCTGATTTTTATGAAAAATTAAAAGAAAAATATCCGGTGAATTTTGAGGAACTGCGTACGGTGGAGGGTCTGGGACCTAAAACCATCAAGTTGCTCTACCAGGAACTGGGGGTTAAAAACCTGGATGATCTGGAAAAAGAGGCTAAACGGCACCATATCCGACGTTTGAAGGGCATGGGTGATAAAAAAGAAAAGGCCCTATTGGAAAATATAGTTTTTGCCCGTAAGTTCCGTTCCCGGAATCTGCTGGGGGTGGTGATGCCCCTGGCAGAAGAAATCAAAAAAAGGATTGATGACCTGCCCCAGTCCCGGAAAGTGGAAATTGCTGGATCCATCCGCCGCAGAAAGGAAACTGTGGGTGATATAGATATACTGGTTACTACCACCCAACCCCAGGATATCATGGATTACTTTGTCTCCATGGATTTAGTAGGAGAAATAATCGTACAGGGACCTTCCAAATCAACGGTAAGGCTTAAAAAGGGAATAGAATGTGATATCCGGGTTTTTGATGAGGAGGTTTTTGGGGCGGCTTTGATGTACTTTACCGGATCCAAAGAAATTAATGTGGAGCTGAGGAAAATATCCATATCCAGGGGTATGAAACTCAGTGAATACGGTTTATTTAAAAAGGAAAAGAGAGTGGCAGGTAAAAAAGAAGAAGATATTTTTCAGGCCCTGGGAATGGATTACATTCCCCCTGAACTCCGGGAAAACCGGGGTGAAGTTGAAGCTGCCCAAAAAGGTGAACTACCATCGCTAATTAAGGTGGATGATATAAAAGGGGATGTGCACCTGCACTCTAATTGGAGTGATGGGAAAAACACCCTGGAAGAAATGGTCCAGGGGGCTCGTTTTAAGGGTTATGAGTATGTGGCCATCACCGAACACACCGGATCCCTGAAAATTGCCAATGGATTAGGTGAAAAAAAACTAATAGAGCAGGCACTAGAAATCGACCGTTTAAATGATGAACTAGATAATATTACCATCCTGAAGGGTGCTGAGGTTAATATTGACCTGGATGGTGGGCTGGATATCCGGGATGAAGTACTCCAGGAGATAGATGTGGTTATAGCAGCTGTGCACTCAGGATTAAATCAGGGATATTTCGATTTAACCCGGCGGATAGTAATTGCCATGGAAAATGAGCATGTGGATATCATTGCCCATCCCACCGGTCGTAAGCTGCAAAAAAGAAAAGAATCTGAGATGAATTTGAACCAGATTTTTGATGTAGCCCAGGAAACTGGCACCTTACTGGAGGTTAATTCCAATCCTGTGAGACTGGATTTAAGGGATATGAATGTTAAAAGGGCTCTGGAACATGGCTGTAAACTGGTGGTAAATACTGATGCCCATAGCCTCAGCCAATTAAATAACATGCAACTGGGGGTGGGTACCGCCCGCCGGGGCTGGGCCCAGAAAAAAGATGTGCTTAATACTCTTCCTTTAAAGGGTTTTTTAAAAGCCCTGAAAGATTAAGAAATATTAAATTTACTTTAATTTAAGGCGAAGGGATGGTAAAATGGTGTGAAGGGCAAAGAGTACTATAAATGGGATAAATAGCCACTGGTGAGAGATGAAGGAAATATTTTTGGTGAGTATCCCTGCACTTATAATTTCCATGCTACGGTGATAGGTGATTCCCAGGCCGGTTATGATCATGAGTACCAGTACCACGTAGAGTAGCTGGCACACTGTTTTATTTATTTTGAAGTTATTTATTTTCATATAAATCCCCGGGCATATTTTAATAAAAGAGGGGCGAAGGAAGAGTAAAGTTATATATTTAGAAAGATTTTATTAATCAATTAAAAAAGCTTTCATTAAGATTTCCAGTATTAGAATAGCCTCTGCTTTCCCAGTACCCTTTAAAATCAGTGTTATTGGAGATTTCTATTTTATTAATCCATTTTATCCATTTGTAACCCCATTTACTCTCGGCTGCTAGTTGAAAGGGAAAACCTCTCTCGGGGGTAAGGTGACGTTATTGATTTTATAGGAGAGTAATATATTGTTATTTTCCAGATAATCCCGGCTAAAAGAGGTGGAATAGCCATCCACCCCATATAAAATAACCACGGTGCCACTATCCCTGGGTTTAGATTCCTGGATAATATCTTTTATTAAAACTCCCCTCCAGAGTACGGTGGCGCTCCAGCCCTCCACACAATTAAGGGTAATTACTTTATCATAATTTTTAAAGCCCTTGATTATCTGGGCATAGGTATAATTTTTTGGTTCCTCCACCAGACCAGTCACCTCCAGGCGGTAAGTAGAGCCATCAATCTTTTGAGGACCCTTGATAGAGTTCTCCCTGAAGTCATTGATAGAGGAGAGATCCTGTCCTTCATACTCCTGTACCTCCACCCCCTCCAGGTTGCTGACCGGGGGACTCATCCACTGATTAAAAAAGAAAAATAACCCCAGTCCCAATAATAAAATTAGAGTTGCTACAGCAGTTTTATTCATCCCTAACTCCCCCTGAACATAATCATTTAATAATTACAACCATACTTTAACCCCTGTACTATTTTTTTGTATTTAAGAATTCAAAATATTATCTAGTTGAATCTTATGTATCCCAATAACAATATAGGGGCTATTTCAGGTTTCTAAAAAGTTTGTGTAGGTATTTTAAACTGTTTTAAAAGTTTTTTATAGGGAGCATTGCTACCCATACCATCTTTAATCCAGTAAATTAGATGGATAAGGAATCTGAAGTTTATTAGTTTCTGAAAAATGTAAATAATTGGCTAACTTTAAAGGGCTTATAAGTAAATTTATAACGCAAGATCTATCATTGTCCCTTTCCTTTTTCTTAACAGAATATAGTTATTTGAAATAGAAACTTTTACCATCTGATATTGTTGTAAGGCCTACTGGTTGAATTGTATATTTGAGTTTAATTAGGAATAAAATTTTTCATAAATAAATTAAGGGGGTAAAAAGTATTCACAGAAAGTAAGTGGTAACCAAAACCGGTCCTATGAGGAGGCTTATGAGCACCCATATCCATAATCTACCTTTGGTTAGATTATAATCTTCTAAAAGCCTGGAAAATGAATTTTTCATTACAAAACGGCCGAATAGGAATTCGAATATAATGGTTAAAATCATCCACATGAAACCGATATTTACCACCTGGTTTTCAGTATACTCTGCAGTGGTAAAACGGAAAAAAAGATAGATTATGAATAAAAAGAAGATTATAGCTGTAATAGAACTTATTTGATGAGATCTGAGTTCGTTTTTTATTTTAGGTTGAATAAATCGGGTTCTGATGGTGGCATTGATTATAGCTGCCAGGAGCAACACCAACCATGCCCCCAGGGCCTGTAAATAAATGTTATCCATATTAAAACACCTCACTCCATAAATTATTGTATTTAAACTTTTTTTTCTATAGTTATAAATTAAATTAAAAATGCCTGGTTAAGTATCTTGCCCAGCTGCAATTGAAAATCTAAATTTATAGTATTAGAAAAAACATAAGTATGGTTAATTAAAGTTCAGGAGTAAGTTCATGGTAGAAACTAAATCAATAGAAGATAATAAATTATGGGAAGCCATATTTCATCGTAAGTCCATCCGGAAGTACAAATCCATTCCCCTGGATGATAAAACCTTATCCCTGGTCAGGAATTTTTTAGAGGAATTGGTACCACTAAAGGAGGATATTAAAACCCAATTTATGATTATTGGTCCAGATGATATCAAGAGTTTAATCCCCCTTAAAAAAGCACCCCACTATATAGCTGCTTTTTCTGAAAATAAAAGAGGATACAGGGTTAATATCGGATTTATGTTGCAGCAGATGGATCTATTTTTATCATCCCATAACATAGGAAGTTGTTGGGTGGGAATGGCTCAACCTAAAAAGGATATATTGGAAAAAACTAATCTGGAAGATGTTATTCTTCTTTCTCTGGGTGAGGCAGATGAAACACTGCATCGTCAGGAGATTGGTGAATTTAAAAGAAAAAAACTGGACGAAATCTCGGATACAGAGGGAGATAATGAGTTTTTAGAGCCAGCTCGTCTGGCACCTTCTGCTACCAATAACCAGCCCTGGTATTTCACTGGAAATGAGAATCAGATAGAAGTATACTGTACCCGCCCCAATTTCATAAAAGCCCGGGTACTTAAAAAATGGAACCCCATTGATATGGGTATTGCCCTCTATCACCTCTTTCTCCACTTTACAGTTAAGGGAAAAAAGGTGGAAATCATCACGGATAATAATAAAAAAGATGAAAAGAAAGGTTATGTTCATATAGCCACAGTTATCCTTAATTAAAATAATATACCTTGTTTTAAGCTTTATTAAATCATTTTTTTTATAGAAATTCATAATAGAAAAAGTAAATAATCCCTTCATACAACTTTATTCATAATGTTAGGTGGTATTCATGGTAACTAGTGATGAGATACGCAGAAAGTTAGAAGAAAAAAGAAGAATGAAAGAAAGCCCTGCAGTTAGGGCCCCGGATTTTGAAGTTGAAAAGCCAGATCCAGAATATGTCCCCGGAGAAACCCGGAAGCACTGCACTAACTGTGAAGTTGATTATGAAGATGATACCCATTTTTGTCCTGATTGTGGATCCCGGCTGGTGGAATATGAGGTTAAAGATGAAGTTGTGGAACAACCACCGGAGGATATTCCGGCTGAACCTATTTTAGAGTCTTCCACATCAAAGAACTACAACCAGGATATAACCATTGTAACCTCTAATTATGTTCCAGGTTACAAGGCTGTTAAAACCCTGGGATTTGTATATGGTCTTACCGTGCGTAGCCGGGGTTTAGGGGGTCAAATTGGGGCTGGTTTCCGATCTGTTTTTGGAGGGGAAATAAAAGAATATGTTCATCTTATGGAAAAAGCCCGTGAAGAGGCCCTGAATCGTATGCTGGACCATGCCCGGGAATTAGGTGCCAATGCCATTATCAGTGCCCGTTTTGATTCTGATGAGATTTCCGATATCATGCAGGAAATTCTAGCCTATGGAACGGCGGTAGTTATAGAAAAGGAAGAGGAATAATCAATTCAGGAGGAAAGTAATTCCTCCCAAAAGAATCCTTAGAAAAGGAATCTGGAAAAATTAATTTCTCCCTGAAAAAACCCCTCCTAAAATTAATAATAATCTTTTAATATGAACAGAAAATTTATAACCCTGCCTTAAGGTTAAATATAAATTATTTTATTTTATAATTAAACTGTATATGAAAAATATATATAGTTGGATACTTAAACTTAAGATATAATTAGCATAATTGCAGGTGGCTTCATGCTGGAATCCCTACTGGAAATGGCCTTAGAAAAAAAAGAAGAGATATTAAATAAACTGGATGAGTTTTATGACGTGGAACTGGATCCCCAGGAAAAATGGATAAGTCAGAATATTAAAATCACACCAGACAAGGTGGTGCTATCTGCAGGAGATGGTAGCATCCACAAAAAAAAGTTTTTAAGTTTTATTTTCTATGCCATCAGTGCCGAAACCCTGATTTATAAAGAGGAGTTGCAGAAAATTGAAAACTCACAAATAGATCTCATACCCCACCACCGCTTTGTAGAGGACCGATTGCGAAATTATATGAGTTTATATGAAATCAAAAATGCCCTGCAGGCCTTAGAAAAAGGGGTTGATTACTATCTATTTGATGGTTCACTCCTGGGCAACCTGATACGGCCTTTTCCCCTGGATAAAGAACTTAAAACTAAAACTAAAAGGGAAATTGAAGAAAAATACCGTTACCTTCTGGAAAGGGAACTGGATAATAACCTGGTTGAAATCAGTTCCTCCCACCTCCTGGAGGATTCTAATAAAGATACAGAGTCTCTAATTTACCTGGAGAACCTGGAGAATCTTCTGGTGATAAAAAAGTTACTGGATTATGGGAAAAAACTGGTGGCCATCTCCAAGACTTCCACCCGGAATGATTACTTCTTTTCCAACATACCGGACATATCCCTTTTTGATAGGAGCAATAAAAAAGAGGGTTACTCCCATCCCTATTATTTAAAGGTTTCCAGCCAGCTCAAGCGGGAGTTCCCTATTTTAGATAATTATCTCCGGGAAAAGGAGTTCACCATATTTTATGCCCGTTTAGAGGATTATAAGAATATTATAAAAATAGAGCTACCCTACCATGCAAGTATTGAAGATGTGGAAAATGTTATAGGAATTTTAAAAAGAGATAGTGTGGAAGGGTATCCTTATTTATTAAAAAAGGCTCACCACGATGTGGTTATAAAGAAAACGGATCTGGATAGGCTTTCAAGTATTATGGGCTTTTTAGAAAAGGATGGGAGGGAAATGTTATGAAAAAAGTCATAGGAAGATGTGTAGGGGAGACTTCGCTGGTGCAGATTACTTTTATTTCCAAACAGATGCCCCAGGTAGGGGAATACGTTTGCCTGAAATATGATGGTAGAAATGTGCTGGGGATGATTGAATCCCTGGTAAGGGGCAGTGTATCCATCACCTCTGATATATTTGATCCGGCCACCATTGAGAAAATAAGGAAAATCGAAGGGGATGATCACTACATCCGGGGTAGTGTGGGTATCCTGGGTGACCTTAATGATAACCTTAGAATCCCTCGCACCCCGGCTCCCCCGGGAACAGAGGTTTTACCTGCTTCTAAAAGTGATCTGGAAAAGATTTTCCCCCGGGAAAATAGCCTGAAATTAGGTACCCTTATTTCCCAAAAAGAGGTGGAAGTACGGGTGGATCTGGAGAAAATGTTTTCCCGGCATCTGGCCATAATGGCCATGACCGGGGCAGGTAAATCCAATACTGTGGCAGTGGTAATAGATGGTATCTTAAAATACAATGGATGTGTGGTTGTATTTGATATGCACTCCGAATACAATATTAATTTTGAGAATGGTGAGTCCAGGGTTATAAATCCGGAGATAAATCCCCTTTACATGTCTTTATCGGAGATGAAGCGTCTTTCCCGGATTGAAGGTAAGGCCCATCTGCAGGAGCGTTACTTTGGCGAAGCATATAAGATGGCCCGTAAGCAGGCTGAAGAAGGTTCCATCAAAGATAATGATTTTATCCAGGCTTTAAGGGAAATACTGGAAGGTTGGGCCAGTGGAAACAGGTTATTCCGGGGCCAGGATGTATCCGGTGCCAAACAAATCGTGGATGTTTTAAATAAGATAGGGGATCTGGAAAGGAGATACAGCTCCATCATTAATCTTTCTGCCGGGAATATTTTAAGTAAGCTGGAACTGGGTAAAGCCAATATCATTGACCTGGGATCAGTGGATGAATCAGCAGCAGAAGTTATTGTAAGTCACATACTCCGAAATGCCCTCCAGAATAATAAAAAATGGTTGAGGAATGATTTCGAAGGAGATATTCCCTTACAGCACCCGGTATTTTTCATACTGGAAGAAGCCCATATACTGGCCCCTAAAAACCGGAACACCCAGTCCAAGTTATGGATTAGTCGGATTGCCCGGGAAGGACGTAAATTTGGATTGGGTCTGTGTCTGGTAAGCCAGAGCCCCAAATCGGTTGACCCTGATTCCCTTTCCCAGGCCAATAACATGATAATCCTGCGATTGGTGGAACCTCAGGACCAGCGGCATGTACAGACGGCCAGTGAAAACCTGAGTGATGACCTTTTAAAACAGTTACCCTCTTTAAATATTGGGGAAGCGGTGGTGCTGGGACTTATGACTAAAATCCCGGCCCTGGTGAAAATTGATGAACATAAAAATAAGGAATTTGGTCAGGATTTAGCCGTGATTGATATATGGGGCAAGACCCGGCAAAAAAAAGAAGAAACCATTAAAAAACAGGAAGAGAACCTTAAAAATCTGGGAGGAGACTACTGATGCAGTTTGCCCATTTATCAGACACCCATCTGGGTTACCGCCAGTATGGTCTTTTTGAAAGAGAAAAGGATTATTATAATGTTTTTGAAGACCTGGTAACTAGTATTATCCAGGATAGGCCTGATTTTGTCCTGCATGCCGGGGATCTTTTTGAGTTTTCCCGACCACCCACCCAGGCCCTCCTGGAAGTGCAGAAAGGATTAATCAGACTAAAAGAAGCAAAGATACCGGTTTATGCCATTGCAGGGAATCATGATATTATCCTGAAAAAGAATGCCCTGCCCCCTCATCTCTTATTCAAGGAGCTGGGATTAAAAATCATCAGCCCCCGCACGCCTTTTTATGAGCAGGATGATATTTTCATTGGAGGGTCCCCCTACATCTCCCGTTACCATGCAGATACACTAAAAGAAAGGTTAAAATTACTGGAACAGGCATCTTCTGACTATAATAAGCGTATTATGGTTTTGCATCAGGGTATTGATAAGTACCTGCCTTATGAATATGAGCTGGAGCTGGCTGATATCCCGGAAGGATTTGATTATTATGCCCTGGGCCATATCCATAGCCGGATTGTGGATGATTATGGTGGGGGTAAAATGGTTTATCCCGGTTCTACTGAGATCTGGAAGATGGATGAAGTGGAAAACTACCAGAAAAAGGGTAAAGGATATTATCTGGTGGATACCCATGGTGACACCTTCCAGGTGGATCCGGTTAATATAGAATTACCCCGGGAGTTTATCAAAACCAGTATGGAATACTCCCTTCTGGAAGGGGAAATAATTAAATTGCAGGATTATATCCAGAAACTTAAGAGTAAACCGGTACTGCATTTAACTGTGAGTGGAGGTAATTTTTCCCGTGCAGAGGTGTACCAGAAACTCAATGATTCTCTCTCGGAAATGGTGCTTAGTCTGCGTCCTGGTTTCCAGATAAAAGAATTGGACGCGGAAAAAAAGATGTTGGATGGTCCGGGACTGGATATACCCACCCTTTTAAGGGAACATCTAAAAGAAACTGATAATAAGCCTCTAACCGATATGGGTGTGGTGCTTTTTAAGGAAATAGCAGAAGGTAATATGGAAACTGCCCAAAAAATAAGTCAAAAATTTTTAGAGGAATACTATGATCATTAAATCACTGCAGCTGCATAATTTCAAGTCCCACCCTAAAAGTAAAATCGAGTTTCCAGCAGGCATATCCATTATCATGGGTGAAAATGGAGCAGGTAAGTCCAGTATTCTGGAGGCAGTTAGTTTTGCTCTATTTAAAAGTTATTCTGCTCGTAATTTGCCCAGTCTTATTAAAACTGGAGAAAAAAAATTAAGGGTGGTTTTAAAGTTCCTGGTTAATGGTAAGACTTATCGGGTTACCCGGGAGAGAAGCAAATCTGCTTCACGGGCAATTTTAGAACAAGAAGACCAGGATGGTTTCCATCAGATTGTTACCGGGGATAAACTGGTGAGTACTGAAATTGAAAGCCTGCTGGAAATGGATAGCAGTCTTTTTTTAAATGCAGTTTATATCCGCCAGGGTGAAATAGCGGATTTAATTGATAAAACGCCCTCTGAAAAAAAGCAGCTGATAGGTAAATTGCTGGGTATTGAATCCCTGGAAAACGCCTGGAAAAATATGGTTCCCTTAATTGGCCACTATAAAAGTGAGGAACAATTTTTAAGAGGTAAGATGGAGTCTAAAGACGCCTGGGAAAAAAAATTAGCTGAAAAAATAGAGGAAAAAAGTAAGAGGGATGTTACACTGGGGGAGTTAAAGCAGCAGATTGAAGGTATTCTCCAGGAAATAAAACAACTAGAAATTGATAAGGAAAAACTGGATAAGAAAAAACTGGAGTACCTTGAAATCAAATCCCGGTTAGATTCTCTGGAAAATATTCTAAAAGGATTAGAGGAAGATAAAGATAGCCTCAAAGAAGATTTATCCCGGATAAAAGAAGATGAATCTAAAATAAGTAAACTGGAAACTGAAATTATTCCTTTAAGTAATCTTATTTTACTCCAGAAAGGCCTTAAAAATTTAGATGTCTTCCATCAAGCTGAAAAACAGATTTTATCAAATTTAAAAAAGGTTAATGATTTAAATCAAGTTTTAATCTCAAATAAGATATTCCAGAAGGAGTATGCTCATATTGAAAAGAAAATAGACTCTCTGCTTCAGGATAAAGAGGAGTTTGAAGGCACCCCTGCCCTTATGCAAAGTCTTAAATCAGATAAAGAGAAAACCCAGGATGAATTAACCAGATTGAATCAAGAAATAGGTGAAGCCTTCGCATATTATAATCAAATCCTGGAGAGTAATCTGGACTCCGCAGAGGAAATAGAATCACTCCATAAAAAATTAGAAATAGCACTCATCCAGAAACTGGAGCTTTTAGACCAGGAACTGCAGGATAAAAATGGAACCTTATTATCCCTTAAAAATCAAAACCAACAGCTTAAAAAACCCCTGCAAGAATTAAAACAGGTGGAGGATAAGTGTCCCATCTGCC
>CAMYKT010000013.1 GCA_947259185.1 uncultured Methanobacteriaceae archaeon | reverse complement strand
GGTGGATAACCTGGGAGGTTTACTCTCACTCATCATGCTGGGAACCCTGGTACTGGCCATCAACCTGCTCCCAGTTCCCCAGGAACTGAATCTGGCCCTGATATTAGTGTTTATAACCATGGCTACCGGATTATTCTTCATCATCCGCCAGAAAAGAGTTAATAATCCATTATTTGATTTGAAAGTTGCCAGCCGGCGTATATTCTGGGTGGCAGCTGCTGCCGGCATAATCGTCTTCGGGTCTCTGATGGGGGCCATGTATATTGGCCAGCAATACCTGCAGAATGTGTTGGCCTACTCCACCCTGGAAGCCGGGGTGGCCATCTTACCCGCGGTAGTGTTCATGGTCCTGGTGGCTCCCCAGTCGGCTAAGCTGGTGGGCTCCCATGGCTCCCGCTTCACCCTCTTATCCGGCTACTTTTTCTGTCTTCTGGGTTTTTTAAGCATGCTCTTTTTATGGAAAGAAGGAATACCCTACTGGATGGTGGGTTTAACCTATGCACTTATCGGTATCGGGGTGGGTTTGGCTGGTACCCCTGCTTCCCATTCTCTCACCGGTTCAGTTCCAGTAAAAAGAGTGGGTATGGCCTCAGGTACTGCTGATTTGCAGCGGGATTTAGGAGGAGCCATCATGACCTCCATATTCGGGGCCTTGCTCACCGCCGGATATGCCCGATCTTTTGCCCAAGAAATCAGTGGACTGCCTCCGGAAAAGGAAGCACAGATATCGGCCAGTGTGGTGGCCACCCTGCAAAAATCATTTTCCAGTGCCCAGGAACTGGCCCTCAGATATCCAGAATATGCCACCCCCATCATGAATGCAGCTAAAAATTCTTTCCTGGCCGGGGAACACTGGGCCCACCTGGCAGGTATCCTGGCCATCCTCCTGGGAGGGGCACTGATCTTTTTCATGTTCCCTAAAAAAGATGAGGAACGAAAATTACTGAACCTTTACCACCAGGAAGATGAATCATGATTTTATTTGAAAAATAAGCATTAAAATTTATCCTAGGTAAAATATGGGCATTAAAATACTATTTTAATTTCCTTAACCCTATTTTCAAGGGGTTTTGATAAATTTAAAAAAATATTTTAGAGTCCCCCATCATAAATATCTGTAAATAATTTCATATGTGTAGTACGGATTCTAAGTTAAGGGAGAGTTATCCATTATGAAAATCGTAGGAATATGTGGCAGTCCCCGGAAAAAAGCCACCGATTATGCCTTGCATGAAGCATTGAATATGCTGGAAGATAAGGGTTTTGAAACCGAATTTTTCGCAGTTAGAGGTAAAAAGATTGGCCCATGCCGCCACTGCGACTACTGCCTGAAAAATAAGGAGTGTGTCCTGAAAGATGATATGGTACCTGTTTTTGAACTCTTAAAAGAAGCAGACGGTATAATAATGGCCAGTCCCATGTACAATGGTACTATAAGTGCCCAGTTAAAGGCCATCATGGATCGCTGCCGTGCTCTGGGAGCAGAAGACTATGATTCTCTCCGGGGTAAAATAGGAATGGGTATTGCCGTAGGGGGAGATAGATCTGGTGGTCAGGAATTAGCCATACAACAGATACACACTTACTACATCCTCTCGGGAATCATACCCGTAAGTGGAGGTTCTTTTGGTGCTAACCTGGGGGCGTGTTTATGGTCCCAGGATACATTAGAGGGATTAAAAGAGGATAAAGAGGGTTTCAGGACACTTAAAAAAACAGTTAATATGTTTGCCCGTTACCTGAAAAGATATGGTGGAGGGGAAGCCCCTTAATTACTATTTTTTTAAAAGGGAAATGGTTAATTTTTAGAGCATATTTTAATTTTTAAGAAATTCAGGAATTAAGTATATAAGCTATTATTCTAAATAATATCTAATTCATATGGTTCTTTTGTTTTTATAAAAAAACTAATTATTCTTTCATTATTAGCGGTGATTTAATGTCTTCATCTAATGGTTCAAGTGCTAGCTCTAAACTGGTTAAGGGAAGTTTCCTTATCATAATCAGTAACCTCATTTTCCGTTTCGGAGGTTACATCTATCGTATGCTCATGGGCCAACTTTTAGGTCCCCAGGGATATGGTTTGTTGGGTTTAACTCTTCCTTTCCAGGGGATATTCCAGATATTATCTGCTGGAGGGCTACCTCCTGCTATAGCCAAATATGTGGCTCAGCATAAGGCCCTGGGTGAAGATCAAATGGCCCGTCAGGTGGTATTTACTTCCTTAAAACTTATGATTTTTCTGGGGATCTTTTTTTCTATAGTAATGTTTTTTACGGCTCCCTGGCTGGCCAATGAAGTCTTTGGAAAGCCACTGGTGGCTTATCCCCTCCAGGCTGTGGCCCTTATCACCCCCTTTAGTGTGATTGTAGGGGCCTTCCGGGGAGCTTTCCAGGGTTTATATAAAATGGAATACATTGTGGCCACCCGGGCAGTAGAACAAGTATTCATGATTACCTTTGCCGTGGTACTGGTTATGGCTGGTTTTTATGCTGCTGGAGCAGTTTTAGGAACGGCCATAGGATTTGCAGCTTCGGCTCTTAGTGCGTATATTATATTTAAAAAATATCTGTGGAAGTACTTACCGGAGATAGATCCCGAGCACCGCTTTAGTTTCCGGCAGGAGTTGGGTTTAATCAAGACTCTGCTTGGCTTTTCTATTCCCGTTATAATTACAGCCCTATCGGAAATGGCCATCTATGATATTGGGATTTTTGTGATGGGAGTTTATATGGCTTTACAGGATATTGGTTATTATACTGCAGCTGATCCTTTAGCCCGATTGCCCCTGGTAATATCACTTTCAGTGGCCACTGCAGTTTTACCTGCAGCATCAGAAGCATTTGCTCTTAAGGATAAGGAACTTTTAACCACCTATATGGTGCAGTCCTATCGTATGGTTATTTTACTGGTGCTGCCTATGTGTGTGGGAATTGCCCTTTTCTCCCAGCCCATACTGGGACAATTATTTGGTAGTGAGTTTACAGCGGGTTCTGGTGCACTGAGTATTCTGGTTATTGGGATGACCTTTTACACTCTTTTTATGGTGGCTTCCAGTATTGTTCAGGGTATTGGCTACCCCCGCCACCCCATGTATATCCTCATAGCTGGGGCCGGATTGAACCTGGTCTTGAACCTGGCTCTGGTGCCGGTTTATGGTATTGAAGGAGCCGCGCTGGCCACCACCATTGCCGCATTCATTATCATGCTGGCCATACTCTTCCAGACTTACAGGATAACTAAAATTAACCCTCCTTTTTTGGCTTTTGGGAAAATTATCGGGGCATCTCTAGTTATGGGTGGTGCCATATTCTTTTTACCCCAGAACTTGCTGGGACTCCTGCTGGCAGTTATAATCGCTCCAGTAGTATACATCCTGTCTCTTTTGCTGTTGAGGGGTTTTGAAAAAAGGGATGTGCGTTTACTGCGTAAGGTTACCCGAAAAGCAGGGCCATTATCCGGGGTTTTAGAACGGATTATGCTGGTTATTGATAGATTTACTTCACAATAAGTAAATTAAAGGTTATTTTTTTATCAGGCTTACTACTAAATATTTAATTACTTTTTAGTACATACCATATTTTTAGGAGACATATTATGGCAAATATCAGGGACCAGCCGGAATATCAACTGGAAATAGATAACCAGTATCTATTAATTGATGATAAAAAATTCAATCTTCTAAAAAAAATAGATAGCTGCGGCTCCATAACCAGAGCCTCCCAACAGGCACAGGTGCCCTACCGCACTGCCTTGAAATACATAGAAATTATGGAAAAGGTGGTAGGATCTCCGGTGGTTCTCACCCAGAGAGGAGGTAAAGGTGGTGGTGGTGGTAGCCAGCTTACCCCCACCGGAAAGTTGATTATTAAAGAATATAAGAAACTGAATGAAATTCTGCAAAAACACAGCCACATGAATGAAATTGAAGGCCAGGTCATTACCCGGGATAAAGAAAATCAGGTGATGGGTATTCAGGTGGGGGATCATGAAGTCATGCTGCCTATATCCGATGACCTGGAGCTAGGGGATCAGGCCCTGATTTTATTAAGCCCGGAAGATATTTTTATCATGACCCAAATGCAGGAGTCCAGTGTACGTAATATACTACCTGGAAAGATAGTGGGCATGGAACTTAAAAATAAGATGGTACGAATTAAATTAGATTTAGGAAATAATATACCAGTTTTAGTGGATATTACTCGGTATTCCTGGGAAAAACTTAATCTGGATTTAGGTATTCAGGTTTTTGCTGGTTTTAAGGCTACTTCACCCAGTGTTATGAAAATCTAATTAATTATAACTTATAAGTTATCAGTTATAACTTATCACAAGAGAGGTATATTATCATGCAGATTAAAGTAGACCGAAAAAAATGCACCGGTTGTGGAATATGCGTAACAGAGTGTCCCAAGGGAGGAAAAATTTGGAGTGTGGACCGTAGATCCAAAAAAGCCCAGGCCTGTAATTTAGAATTCTGTCATGTATGCACCATATGTGCTGCCAAGTGCCCGGTAGGGGCAATCGAAATCATAAGAGATGGTAAAAGATGAGAAAAAAAAAGATGAGTCGTAAGACCTCGGAAACCGATATCCAGATTATGCTCAATGTGGATGGTAAGGGTGAATACGACATAGATACGGGAGTGGAGTTTTTTAACCACATGCTGGAATCCTTTGCCCGGCATGGATTTTTTGATTTAAAGGTAAAAGCCCAGGGTGATGTGGGGGTGGATGACCACCATACCGTGGAAGATGTAGGTTTACTTTTAGGAGAAGTCTTTAAAAAAGCATTAGGAGATAAAAAAGGCATAAAAAGAATGGCCCATGCCATAATTCCCATGGATGAGGCCCTGGCCACCGTGGCGGTAGATATAAGTGGCCGCAGCTACTGCGTGCTGGATATGGAATTTAAAAAACAGAAGGTGGGTGATTTATCCACCGAGAATGTATCCCATTTTCTTAAATCTTTTGCTCAAAATGGGGGCATTAATATAAATGCAAAGATTGAAGGAGAAAACGACCATCATCAGATTGAAGCACTATTTAAATCGTTCGCCCGTGCACTTAAAGAGGCAGTTGTAGTGGAGCATGATTTGATACCCAGTACCAAGGGGGTACTGTGAACAATATTTTTTAAAATTTGTAAAAATTAATTCTATTTCTATTTATTTTTTAAATTAGATTCTGAAAATAATTCATTTTTATCTCTTTAAAAAAAAATGGTTAAGGAGAATTAATCCATATACCGGGCCACTTCATCCAGCCAGTCCAACCAGTCCTCATAAGGTAAATTAGGACAGCTCATATCAGCATTAGGGTGCATAAAACGGCACAGGGTCAAGGTTTTAATATGGGGGGCGAAGTTCTTCAGGGTGGATAGTCCCTGGGACCCCAGGTAATAGGGAACACCTATAAAGCATACCAGGTCGTAGTTTCCTTCCCCATCCAGTCCTTTCCATTGGGGATCTTTCAGGTGGTTTATTATTTCAATTACACCCATGGTTTTATCAGGTTTAAAATTTGACCGGTCCATGGTCAGATTTGATCCTCCAGTAGCAATAACTGGAATATCTCTTTTTTTAGCTATTTCTAAACTTTTTTCAATTATTTCCTGAGGTGTATCATTTAACAAAGATCCCACAATAAACAGGGGTCTTTTAGCTTGTTTTATGGTCAGGGCCGCCATCTTAGAAGGCCAGACCTGGGCCTCATTTGCACATGATAGTGCCGGATTCCATGCAGACATTATATCACCAATACCTTTAAATACGATGTGTTCTCAGTACTTATTATAATGATTAATAATGATAGTATTTAAAGGTGATGTTTTTGCCCCCAAGTAACTATAAAGATAGCAGCTCATTTTCAGCCCGCGGGTTGAATGTGGATTTTAAGGATATAGATTCTTATATCCAGGAAAAAAAAGAATTTAGTGAAGTATATGAAAAAAGCATATCCTTAAACTACCCTAAATTACGGGAATGGGATTTTAAGCTGCTCTCCCATTTTAAGCCATTTTATGCGCCCTTGTGTGACATGTGCTGCATGTGTACCTATGGTAAATGCGATTTATCTGAAAATAAAAAAGGAGCCTGCGGCATAAACCTGGAAAAGCAGCAATCCCGTATAGTGCTTCTTACCTCCTGTATAGGTGCCTCCACCCATGCTGCCCATGCCCGGGACATGGTGGATAGATTACTGGAACATGACCCTGAAATGGAATTAAAATACGATAGTTCCATTGATATCGCCTCCCCCATCATTACCACCCTCACCGGGATAATGCCCCAAAACGCCACTGACCTGGAACAGATTATGGCCTGTGTGGAAAAGGAATTGACCAATCTCATGGCCTCGGCCCATACCGGACAGGAGGGGGATTACATGGATTTTGAATCCAAAGCCCTTCATGCAGGTATGATAGATAACTTGAGCCTGGAGATAGCTGAAATAGCCCAGATTAACCTTTATGATTTGAATAAGGGACAGGAAGACACTCCCCTTTTAGAAATTGGTATGGGAGTGATTGACCGTGAAAAACCGGTTATATTGGCCATCGGCCACAGTATTGCTCCTGGTACCGAGATAATAGATTATGCGGAAAAAATGGATCTGGAAGAGGACCTGGAGATATGTGGACTCTGTTGCAGTGCCATTGAACTGGGAAGGTCATCTGCAAGATCCAAAATAGTGGGGCCTATATCCCGGCAGCTCATGTTCATCAAATCTGGAGCACCAGATGTGGTGGTCCTGGATGAACAGTGTATCCGGGCCGATATATTTGAGCTATGTGCCGAAAACCATATCCCCATTATTACCACCAGTGATAAATGCTCTCTGGGACTTCCTGATAAAACTGGTGAAGCTCCCGCAGTGATTATCAATGAAATATTAAAAGGAGAGTTGCCGGGAGTGCTGATTAGGGATGTTAAAAAGGTGGGCCAGGTGGCAGTGGAACTCTCCCGCCAGGTTAAAGAGTGCCGGGAAACCGCCCAGGGAATGAAAACCAATGCTCCAGAGGATGTAAAACTTACCCAGTCCAATGGGCGCTGTTACATCTGCAGTTCCTGTGGTACGGACTGTGACGGTGAAACCCTTTCCCTGACTGAACACTTTGCAGGGCAAGAATGTGAAGACCCCCAGGCGCTTATAAAAGAATGTATCGAATGTGGTCAATGTGATCGAGTATGTCCAGTAATGTTACCCTTAACCCAGGCTTTAAAGGATGCTAAAACAGATGATAAAGAATTAATGGCCAGTTTCTATGGTAAATGTGTGGGCTGTGGTAAATGTATGGAAGAGTGCAGCCAGGATATGCCTCTGGTTAATCTGATACGCTGGGCAGCCCAGGATAAAATCGAAGCTGAAAAGTACCTGATAAGATCTGGAAGAGGCCCTATCCAGGATGTGGAAATACGCCGGGTGGGAGCACCTATTGTCTTCGGGGACATACCTGGGGTGCTGGCACTGGCCGGTTGTTCCAATTATGCTCAGGGTGAAAAAGAAGTGGCCCTAATTGCCGAAGAGTACTTGAAAAGAGGTTATATTGTGATGGCAGCCGGATGTGCCGCCATGGATATAGCCCTGTATAAGGACGAGGATGGGGAAACCCTCTATGAGAAGTACAGTGACCGGTTTGATAAAGGCGGTCTTTTGAATCTGGGGCCCTGTGTGGCCAATGCCCATGCCATAGGCAGTGCCATTAAGATTGCCAATATCTTTGCCCGGGTACCCCTGGAGAAGAACTTCGTGGAGATATCTGATTATATACTCAACCGGATTGGTGTTTGTGTAATTGCCTGGGGGGCCATGTCCCAGAAGGCATTTGCCATTGCCACCGGTGCTAACCGATGGGGAATACCCACCATCATCGGTCCCCAGGCCTCCAAGTACCGCAGATTGTATCTGGGAAATGAGGAAGAGCCCCGAACCATTAAAGATAAAAGGGATGGTAGTGCCGTGGTTTCTGAACCTGCTCCGGTGCATCTGGCCTACTCGGCGGAAAGTTTGAACGAATGTATGGTCATGACTGCCAAGATGTGCATAAGACCCAATGACACTCCTAAAGGCCGGCTCATAAAGTTAACCAATTACGTGGATATCCACCAGAAATATTATGGCAATGTGCCTTCTGATCTGGTGCATTACATCAGAGATGAAAAGGAGATACCCTTTAAAAATAAAGATGAAATTTTAAAACAATTAAAAGAAGCAGGTTGGAAGCCCCGGATGGCGGCTCAGGAACCATCCATACTTTAAAAATTTACCCGGGCCGGGTGTGCCACCCGGCCCAATCACCCCCAATTGATATAATCTCCAAAAAAATAGGAGTTGATAATTTATGAACCCTCATATAGATCTTCTAGATCCCCTTAAATGTTCCAAATGTAATATATGTTCTGTTAGGTGTGCTGATACCCATGGCCAGAGCCGTATCAAAAAGGTGGATTCGGTGCCCCATATCTGTATCCAGTGTGAGGATGCACCCTGTGAACAGGCCTGTAATGTGGGCGCCATATACCTCCAGGATGGCATAGCCATCGTTGATCAGGATAAGTGTGTGGGATGTAAAAAGTGTATAGATTCCTGTCCCCATAAGAGTCTTTATGTGGAAGATTTAATAGCCCGTAAATGTACCCTTTGTCTGGATGCTGATGTTTTAATACCAGCCTGTGTAGAGGCTTGTCCCAATAAAGCCCTTATCATCAACTGTGATGAAGTAGAAGGAATGGAGAACGAATAATATTCTGTGCAGGGCTTCCTGCATATATTATTTTTTTTAATGGAGTTTTTAGTAAATTTAAAACCTGTTTTCCATTTAAAAAAAGTCTTAAAATAAATAGCTATTTTTAGAGTCAAAACTAACTAAAACCAGGATTAATCTCTAAATTAAAAAAACAAAAAGTAAGCAGTCCCTGAAGGGACCACTTGTTATTTAATTTATTGTGGTTTAGACATTAAGTCTACTTTAGACATGGTCTGTCCTTCTCCACCGTGTGGGGTTCGAACGACAGTGTCATTAGCTTTTTCGATTTCTCGAGCTTCTTCAGCTAATTTAGCAGCAATGGTTATCATTTCGTGAGCAGATGCTACAATAGGTATGTATTTTTCAGCATCTCGCACCATGAAACATCCTTCTACATCGATATCAGCCACTTTGGTAGCGATTTCGTAGGCAGCCATGGCTTTAGCTTTAGCATAAGGGCTGGCAAATTGGGCAGCTTCCACAGCTACGTCCCGGGAAATTACCACTTTAGGTAATTCAATTTCGTTTCCAGCTTCAACAGCGGCTACAGCTGCGTCAATGGTGTCTTGTACTACTCGGTAAGCACCGGTTAAAGCCAATACTTTAATTACATCTGCATTGAAGGAAGCCATTTCAGTAGGGTCCAGGAATTCTCTTCGAGCACCGATCATAGGGTCGGCTTTAACAATGATGTAACCTAAGCCCTGTTCATCCATTTCGTCTTTGGATCGTAGTCCAGGAGCATCACCAATGATGATGGCGGGTACATCTGCAGCAGATAATAATTCTCTTGCTTTAGCCGGTCCTGGAGCACCAGGGTTGGGGCTTATGAATATGACAAAGTCCCTATCCATTTCAAGCATTAATGGTACGGCTTTTTCAATCTCTTCCGGGTTCATCTTGGCCCCGGAGCCTACTACACAAACATCTATATTAGGTCGGTCTGCTCTCTCATCCAGTAATAAGTCCAGGACAGGAGATGTACCGATATTACCACATTTAACTATACCAATTTTTACAACCATTATATCACCAAAAAATGTTAATACTCATATAATTAAGTACTTTTTGATTTAATTATTTTAATTAAGTTTTTATATGATGACCATTCTCGGACCCGCCGTATACACATATCATAATAGGGTTCATAAGGTGAACATTCTCGAAATAATAGTGGGCTATCTGGACCACTTAACCACCAGGGCATTGCCACTATAAATCTGGATGAAGGTATCTTTATTGATTTCAATTTCACCCAGGGAAGGGTCAGCTAAGAACACTTTATTCCGGCTTATTTTTCTTACCACACTGTAATGGGCAGAACCATTTATTTTAATAAAAACTATGTTATGGGGCTGGAGATTATCCAGACCAAGACGCATACCTACTGCTTCCATGCCTTTTTTTCGGGCTGCCTGGATTAATCCATACATACTGGTTCCACTTTCATCGGTCCCGGCCATCTTTGCAATTTCCATTTCAGTACAATGCACCCCATGGGCCTTAATAACAGTAGCCAGTGCAGCCGGACCGCAGTTGTAGGTAGTGCTTTGTTTTACAATATTTTGTTTTAGCAGTTCCTCCAATTTAATACTAATCACCTCAAATAGTAATAATTAAAAATGGAGTAAACTACTATTTAATATTAATTATTATAAAATTATTACAAAGATTTAAGGGTAAAAAAAGTCACGGTAATTAAAAAACAGCTTTTTTATCTAAACTTAGAACGGGCCTTCCATATCTTATTAAAAGTAGACCATCCTGATTTAGAAGCCCCTTCGCCCTTGAAATTATTAACAAGATTAACAAATTTATCTACAGCTACTTCTGCATCTTTAACCAGGTTTTTAGATTGTGGTTTATCCACAGTAGATAAAGAAGAAGGTATATCATCTATATCCACCACAGGAATTCCCATATCCCGGGCCAGATCCACGCTGGAGTGCTCATGGTGGAAACCCTTTATTTTGATAGATGGCACCCCTAAAACACCTGCTTCCAGGGTGATGCCCATACCTGCCCCATACACCATAGTCTGGCAGGAATTCATAATGGAGGGTAAATCCACAAACCCCTCCACCACTTTAATTAAAGGGGATTTGACCATTTTCCTTACCTGTAGAGAATTAAAGCGAAAAGGAACAATTAAAATTGGCTTTTTTAATGATTCCATTGTTTTTATAAGCCCGGGGATATCACTTCCTTTTAAATCCCCCCCTAATGCCAGTAAGATAAAATCATCCATCTGGTAATTATTTTTAACATCTTCGGGATGTTTTAAAGTCATTTGATTAATGTAAGAGGCCAGAGGGTATCCTCCAATATTTTCAATATTTTTAAGGAGGTAGTTATCTTCCAGGTATTTCTTATACTTATTAGAAGGAGCGGTAACCTGTTCCGCAAAGGCAATCATTTCTATAGGGTTGTATATATCCTGTTCCAGGTGTAGAACCGGTATTCTTAAAATATTTGCAGCAGATATTCCTTTTCTAACATCCCCGGCATTGCCACAGGTTAAAAGAAGGTCAATATTTTTCCCCTTTAAGGCCTTTACCGCCTTTAAAGTGTCCCCGGCTACCAGATATGCAATGTGGGTCCGGGATCTTTTTTGGAGTGAATTACCCCGGCCGCTCCCTATAGGATAAATCTGGCTGCAAAATGGTTTTAAAATTTCAGCTGCTCCAGGACCATGACTTAACCCCAGGAATTTTCCTTCCAGTTTTTCTAAAATAGGGGCCAGGGTCCGGGCGGGAGCAGCTTCAGCAGCCACTGCTATTTTCATAAATTATCACCGGAATTTTTTAGAGGAAAAAGATCCTTGTAGGCAAAAATAAGGTATATCATCAACCCCAGAGCTATTAAAAAGAATATCCATACCACTAAATCTGTAGGGCCGGTTTCAATCCAGACCAGGGTCTGGGCCATCAGAATCCCATAGAAGGCAGTGAAGATTCCTTTTTTATATTTTTGCAGGGTGTGCATAATTTTTAATATCCCCCCTAAAAGAAACATCTGCAGGGCCAGGGCCAGGTTCCCTGAGTCCAGTAAGGCCGGTCCAAAGATGGTGGAGGTGGTAGAGTGCCGGTACCCCAGCACCACTTCCCCTACCAGGGCCCGGGGATCTGCAGCCTGGAAGTAACCCGTAAGGGTGTAATAAAATAATGACCCTTGAGTGGAACCTTTAAGAGGTAAAAGCTGGTCAAATACGCTTAAAGTATAACCTGCCCGGTATATAAATAGTTCCAGGGGATTTAAAGCCCATTCTTGCCATTCAATTGACTGAACCGCCACATAACCAACCAAGAGACCCGAGATTAGTAGAAATGCGGCGAATATCAGGATATGGGTGGCCTGGAATTTACGGGTGTAGTAGAGGGTGATAAATGATGATAATAAAATTACTATAGGAGTGGTGCGGTAACCCGTAAGGGCAAATAACAATATTCCCAGGCCCAGTAAAAGGTAATATTGTCTTTTAGGGTAAAAGGCCAGCAAAATATTTATTCCGGGTAGAAATAAGACATAAGATAAAAGCCAAACTTTGGTTACAGAACTGGCCTTCAGGTATCCGCTTAAAATAGGAATACCCCCGGAAGAATAGATATTCCAGAATTGAAGGATTAGTCCTATTGAAACCACCAGGAGGAGTAGCCTCTCACCAGGATAATGTTTAATGGTTAATTCTTTCGACTTTTCTAAAAACTCCTTAAATGCCCTTAATTTAAAACCCTTATAAAAAATAAAAGGCAGTAGAATGCCCAGCAGATAGAATAGAGATCCATATAAGAAATAAAAGTAAACATTATTAGAAGGTGGTTCCAGGCCTCGAATCTGGTAATTGAAGGCAGTTAAGGCCAGTAAAAGGTAGAGTGCTATTCCCACCAGGACCAGGTAAGGAGAGAAAATATCTATTTTGTTAAAAGTGGATTTTAGATTCATTTAATCTCATCTTATAATACTTATTTAGAGCCAGATTATCTTATTTAAAGTTCAGCAGCATTTCGGGTGAAGTTAGATGCAAATCCCGGGCAGGCTGCAGCATGAGTATGTACATAGCTGGCCAGAGCATTTTTATCAATTAAGCCGTCTTTAGAATTGGTTATTCCCTTTCCCCTTAATATTTCAAAGGCAAATCCCGGTTCACCAGATAGTTTAATCCGGGAATAATGGAATTCATGGCCCCGGAACACATCCCCTTTCTGGGTGATGATGTTATCTTTCTGGGCCCGGGCTATAACATAACTGAGTCCCTGTACCTGGGAGGTCATCTCTGCCGGGTAAGGGAACACACCACACATCTTATGCTGGTTTATGGAATCCATGAGGTACATTAATCCTCCGCATTCGGCATAGATGGGCCGGTTTTCCTGGTGGAATTTTCGGATAGACTCCCGCATGGAATGGTTGGACTCCAGTTCCCGGGAGAATACTTCGGGGTATCCACCTCCAATGTATATTGCATCCACATCAGGTAATTCCATGTCATGGTAAGGGCTAAAAGGCACCAGACAGGCATTATTATCCTGGAGTGATTCCAGGTTTTCCTGATAATAAAAGGTGAAGATTTCATCCTGGGCTACTCCGATTTTAACTTTCCGACCCTTTTCTTTTTTCCAGAGTTTCTCCTGGTGAGTAGGTATTTTGCCGGCGTTTTTCATGATATCCTGCAGGGCATCCAGGTCTATATTTTCCTGCACTACTTGGCTCCATTTATCAATAAATATCATCAAATTTTCTCTTTCCACCGCCGGTACCAGTCCCAGGTGCCTTTGTTCTACAGTTAAATCCGGGCTGCGCGGGATGCCACCAATGACCCTGGTGCAGGTAAGAGTTTCCACTGCTTCCTTGGCCTTTAGATAATGGCGTTTATTTTTAACCTGGTTTAAGATAACTCCCTCAATTTTAATAGAAGGATCGAGGTTCTTAAATCCCAGTACCACTGCTGCTGCACTTTTAACCAGGCTGCGAGCATTCATAATAAGAACCACTGGCGCATTCAGGGCCTTGGCAATGGATGCCGTATTTCCCACATCGTCTATGGGGCTAATCCCCTCATAAAGACCCCTGACTCCTTCAATTATGCCTGCTTTAGAGTTAGAAGATTTTAATCCCTGGGTGAATGCTTTTCTTATCTGTCCTTCGGACATGAAAAAGGAATCCAGGTTTCTGGATTTATTTCCAGTGGCCAGAGTGTGATAGGTGGGATCAATGTAATCCGGGCCCACTTTAAAGGGCTGAATATTCATTTCTTCAGCTAATGCTTTCATTATTCCAGTAGAAATTGTAGTTTTCCCTACGGCACTTCCAGTACCGGCCAGCACTATTCTCATGGTTAATAATCATAGCCCATTTTATTTAAGATTTGGTTATTATAAAAAATAAAATCCTGGAATAATACTTTTCACCTGCTAGGTAAAAGGAGTTATAAGGCCCGCCCCATAAAATATTAATTAATGAATACCATGCGCAAGATGCAGGTCCTTAGTGATTCTGCCCAGTATGACCTCTGCGATTATGTGAATCACCACACCAGTTCTTCAGCTAATCTACCGGGAATATACCACAGCACCGGCAGTTCAGGATGTAAAATACCTCTTTTTAAGGTTTTAATGACTAATAAATGCTGTAACGATTGTAAGTACTGTATCAATAACAGTAAAAGAAATTTCACCCGCATAGAGTTAACTCCCTCGGAGTTAACCCGGGTTTTTCTCAATTACTATCAAAAAAAATACGTGGATGGTTTATTTTTAAGTTCCGGGATTTCTGGTGATATAGATTATTCCATGGAAAAGGTGGTGGAGGTAGCCCGATTACTCCGCCGGGAACATGGATATCAGGACTATATCCACCTTAAGATCATTCCCGGAACCTCGCGGGATATAATTAAACGGGCCATGGGCCTGGCTGATAGGGTGAGTGTTAATATTGAAGCTGCCACCCCTTCCGGTCTATCTGAGATTAGCTCCACCAAGGATTATCATAAGGACATCCTTCGGCGCTTGAAGTGGATACGATCTATCCATAAAAGAAATCCCAATTGTGCCCCTTCAGGTGGGACCACCCAGCTTATTGTAGGGGCCAATGATGAAAGTGATGCCGATATTCTAAAAAGGGTAAAATGGCTTTATGATAAGATGGATGTAAGGAGAAGTTATTTCAGTACATTTCAGCCCTTAGAAGAAACTCCTCTGGAAAATAGACCCGGTGGAAATCCAATGCGTTCTTCCAGGCTTTATCAGGCAGATGCACTCCTGAATTCTTATAAATTTAAGGTGGATGAATTGATTTTCCAGGAAGATGGGCTTTTGGATTCTACTTTAGACCCTAAATATGCTGCAGCCATAAATATGGATATTTTTCCCGTGGAAGTTAACCAGGGGCCTTATCAGGATTTAATTCGGGTCCCGGGAATAGGTCCCTTATCTGCCCGGAGAATAATCTCCATTAGAAAAAAACATCCCTTTAAAAAATTAGAAGAATTAAAAAGAATCGGAGTGGTGGTGCACCGGGCAGAGCCCTTTATCAAACTGGAAGGGAATTACCAGTCTTCTCTGGATAGTTTCTAAAGGTAAATAATTTATATCTCCGAGAACATCTCCCAGATTTCCGGATATTTCTCCTGGACTGCGTCTTCTATTAAATTGGAGGCTTCTTTGCTGATACTAAACTCTGGACGAGTTTTTTTAAGGTAACGGAGAACCGCAGCTGATCGGGCAGACCATAAAGTTATCCTTGGATTTTTTTTAACTTCACTAGCCACCATCTTCAGGTTTGAATCATCATCAGGCCCCTGCGATACTTTTTTATCCATTTTTTCAGGTTTTTCCGGAGGGGATGGTGCTTCACTTTCTACTTTGTCCCTGGTTTTGGATTTAATTAAGGCCTCCAACCCCAGTCCCAGGCCGGTATTTTTAGTTTTTTTCCGGGACATTATTCCTCCTCCCGTTTAAGGAGTTCCTGGGCCAGTTTCATATAGGAAATGGTACCACTGCTCTCCTGGTCATAAAGTATGCATGGTTTTCCATAACTGGGGGCCTCAGCTAAACGTACATTACGGGGTATGGTGGTTTTAAATATGTACTCCCTCTCACCAAAGAAGTTTTTAACCTCCTGGTGAACATCCCGACCCAATCGGGTACGGGAATCATATAGTGTCATTAAAATACCCTTAATAGGGGAGGGGCTCTGCAAACGCTCTTCAATAAGATTCATGGTTTTAATTAAATCAGCCATTCCCTCCAATGCATAGTACTCGGCCTGTATTGGTATAATAACGCTATCAGAGGCCACCAGAGCATTTAAGGTTAGTATGCCCAGGGAAGGAGGTACATCAATCAGTATATAGTCAAAAAGTTCCTTCACTTCTTTTAATGTCTCTTCTAAAATGGAATGATAGCCTATTTCTCTACTTAATTCCACTTCCGCCCCGGAAAGGGCGATATTACTGGGTAAGATATAGAGGCCCTCCACCATGGTAGGGAGTATAGCCTCCTTGATGGTGTCTTTGCGGCTGAGAACCGTGTATATGGTTTTTTCCAGGTCCGCTTTTTGAATACCAAAACCGGTGGTGGCATTGCCCTGAGGGTCCATGTCAATTACCAGTACCTTTTTATCTAACAGGGCCAGGGCAGTGGATAGATTCACCGCAGTGGTGGTCTTACCACAGCCCCCCTTTTGATTTATTATTGAAATTATTTCTCCCATCTAACAATACCTCCCCTGTAATCTATTTATAGAATATATTTTAATTATAAGTTATAAGTTTTTTCTAATAACTTATAAGTTATAACTTATAATAAGAATAATAGTAGATTAAGGTGACAAAATAAATAAAAAAAGAGAATTTAATTCTTTAAAAAAGAATCAAAATGCTATCCGTTGAGATAATAAAAGAGGAAGAGGTAAAGCCCGGAAAGGCATATTTTTAGTTTCCTCACGGACCATGGCCACCAGACCATCCATATCGGTGGTCACTTTTTCCTGAGTTTTACGGATATTTATGGTGAGTTTACCACTTTCTACTTCATTATCACCAATAACCGCCACATAGGGAACCCAGTCCTGGGCAGCATTCCGGATTTTTTTACCAACCCGTTCTCCCCGGTCATCCACATCCACCCGTATGTTTTGATCTTTTAGTTTACGGGCCACATCCAGGGCAAAGTCCAGGTGATTTTCAGTTACAGGCAGCACCCTTATCTGGGTGGGTGAAAGCCATACTGGAAGCATGGGGGCCTTCTCATTCATTTCAATAGCCGTCTTCTCCAGTAAGCTACAAATTACCCGTTCAATACTCCCGGTAGGACTGCAGTGAATAATTATAGGGAATCCTTCCTCTTCGTTTTCTTCCAGATAGGTGATACCGAATCTCTCCCCACTTTCCACATCAATTTGTACGGTGGGATTTTCAATAGGTCTTCCCAGGTAGTCCATAGCAGCAAAGTCCATTTTAGAAATCCAGTAGTGTTTTCTCTCAGGTAATATCTCCATTAAGACCGGTTTGCCAATCTTACGGGCTGCCTGATGCATCCAATCCTGGTACTTATCATAGAAATCCGCGGTGGCCCGGAATATCACTTCATAATTTACCTGTAAATCCACCCCGGTCTGCAGACACATATCAATCTGCCGGTCGAATTCCTCCATAGATTGTTCCAGATCCCGGCATACCGTATGCAGATCAGGCATGGTGAATCCCCTTAGTCTTTTTAATCCTACCACTTCACCTTTTTTCTCCATCCGGAAGCTGTATGTTGATAGTTCATAAATTCTAGCCGGAAGGTTTTTCCAAGTCAAAAACGAATCCGATAAAACCCGGAAAGCACCGAAGCAACAGGCATATCGTAACATTAACTCCTTCTTGTTATTTCCCATACGGTACTGCCGCTCCCCAAATTTCTCAGCATGTACCCGAATGGCGTCATCAGCCAGGTCATACATGATAGGGGTCTCCACCGGCATGGCTCCTTCTTCAGTAACCAGGAGATATACATAGTCCGAGAGTAAATCCCGAATTAATCTACCCTTGGGATACCATCGGAGGTGTCCCACATCAGCTGAAGGTTCATAATCCGCCAAATTTTTCTCCCGCATGAGTTTTACATGAGGTGGTTCTTTTCCACTGGACTCGGTCTTTCCCAGTTCATACATGGTTAATTTGCGCAGCTCCTCATTTTCAAATTTGAAGTCCTCCGGGGGAGTGAGTTTACCTTCATCCAGGATGTACCATTGGGATTCTTCTTTTTCCTCTTCCTCTTTTTGTGAGGAAACCTTCTGGGTGGTGATGTTCCGGGATAATTCAGAAAGTGGATGGCCCTTACAGGATATTTCAAAAGATTTGTACCATCCAAAGGGTGCCCGGGCAACTTCGTACCCCTTATTTTTTAATTCTTTTTCCATTTCCATTAATACTGATTTAGCAGTGTCTGGTGAACTTAAAGAAGAACTTAAATGAGCGTAGGGATATATTACTATGTTTTCAGCTTTTATTTTACTAAAAACATCTTCTATTTCATTTACCACATTTTGCACAATTTCTTGGGGTTTTTCCTCGTCTTCTGCTTCTACCGCAGTGAAAACCACGAGGGAATCGGTGAAGTATCCTTCTTTTTGATTTTCTCTAAGTTCCTCAGCAATTCGAGTTTTGTTTTTAGTTTGATACTTTAAATAATCAGAATGAATTAACAGTACACGCATGCAATCACCTTAATAAAAATTTGATATGATATAATTGGTAGTCCATTGGAAATATGATTAAATCATATGTGCTACTCTTTTAATTATAAATTATATGGTATAATATTATCCTGGTTTTTAAGTTTATTCCTCTGATGAATTTAATTAAAAAAAATAATTTTTAGTTATAGTTTATCCCCTCCGGGGCATATCTTTTTTCCACATCTCCTCAAATACTTGAGCATAATTTTGGGCTATTTCCTTATACTGATTCCATACCCCAATAGAACTTACTGGTACCGCCTGGTTGTCTTCTGGAGAGAACCTGGAAAAGATTAACATCATTTCCTCTCCGTCCCGTACAATCATCTTAACAAAGGGTATCTGATAGGTTCTAACTTCAGCTGAAATCCCGGAGAGTTCCTGGGCCATATCCACCTTCTGATGATCAAGCATGGTATAGGGAGCAGCCATTATTCTGGTTAAAACCCCTTTTTTAGCTGCCTGGTTAATTTTTTCAGTTAATAGTTCTATTTCGCCTTTAAACATGAACCCTGCCCGGATATTTATGTTTTGTTTAGCCCGGGAAATAATTTCCAGTTCCTTTTTTATAATCTTCTCTGGTCCATGTATGAGCCAGATAGGGGCAGGTAGCTGGGAAATCTGGCTTTCGTATATGGTTGTTAGTTCCCTTTCTGCCTCCTCCATGTCGTCTAGTAGTCTTTTTTTATTCCTCTGGAATACCTCCAGAGGGGGTACCACTGAATATTTTAAAGGTCTGCCCCTTTCAATTTCCACAAACCCTTTTTTAGCCATTTCTTTTAGAATATCATAAATTCGGGAGCGAGGCACCTTGGAGTGGAGACTTATCTCTGTGGCAGTTCCAGAAATCATGGAGGTGAGGGCCAGGTAGGTACGAGCCTGGTAGTCATTTAATCCCATTATCTGCAGTGCATTCCATGTTTTTTTATCTACTGACATTTTAATCTCCTTTTAGTCATTGAAGTTCCCCATTAAATTTCAATTATTTTTAATCCCTTTTATAAGTACATTTTACCTACTTTGTTTTATTTTATACTCTATTAGTGACAAAAATTATTTATAGTTTGCTGTTTACATGTTATAATAGGGAAAAGTGTGGAGGCATTTCATGAAATATAGATGCATTGTATGCGCATACATCTACAATCCCCAGGACGGGGATCCTGAGTCTGGAATCGAACCAGGCACCTCATTTGAAAATTTGCCTGATGATTGGCTTTGCCCCTTATGTTTTGTAGGGAAAGATCAGTTCGAACCATGCTAATAAATTTATAATGCGGTTAAAATGCAGTTTTTAGACCGTATATTTGGCAAAAATCAAAGGGATGATAATAATCCGGAATTAGATGGAGGAAATAATATGGAGAAAAAAGATGCTTTAGATATGTTCTGTTACCAGTGCTCCCAAACCGCCCGGGGTACGGGATGTACGGTGAGAGGAGTTTGTGGAAAAGAACCCACCGTGGCCCGATTGCAGGATAATCTGTTATTTGCCATAAAAGGAATATCTGCCTATCTATACCATGCCCGGGAACTGGGATACACCGATGAAGAGGTGGACGCCTTCCTGGAGCGGGGTTTCTACTCCACCCTGACCAATGTTAATTTTGACCCGGGCCGATTTGTGGAAATGGCAGTAGAAGCAGGACACATGAATTTAAAAACCATGGCCTTACTTAAAAAAGCCCATATTGAAACCTATGGTGAACCAGAACCCACCAAAGTGCCGGTAGGATCAGTTAAAGGTCCAGGAATTCTGGCCACCGGCCACAGTATGAAAGCTTTAGCTGAGCTTTTAAAGCAAACCGAGGGTAAGGGTATAAATGTTTACACCCACTCGGAACTTTTACCCGCCCATGGATATCCAGAACTCAAAAAATACAAGCACCTGGTAGGTCAGCTGGGAGGGCCCTGGTTTGATCAAAGGCAAATCTTTTCCAAATATCCGGTGGCTATACTGGGTACCAGTAACTGCGTACTCCTTCCCCGGGACGAATACAAAGAAAGAATGTTTACCAGCGGAGTGGCCGAATTACCAGGAGTAAAACATATAGAAGACTATGACTTCACCCCGGTAATTGAAAAGGCACTTGAACTGGGTGATCTGGAAGAAGAACCGCGAGATACTGTTTTAACCACTGGATTTGGAGCATCAACCATCCTCTCCCTGGCACCTAAAATCAAGGAACTGGTGGAAGCTGGAAAAATCAAAAGATTTATTCTGGTGGGAGGCTGTGATTCCCCACTGGCCCAGGCCAAATACTACACTGAATTTGTGGAAAAACTGCCCGAAGACGTGGTGGTCCTCACCCTGGCCTGTGGTAAATACCGTTTCAATGAAATGGATTTAGGGGATATAGAAGGGGTGCCCCGGCTCATAGATGTAGGACAGTGTAACGACGCTATCGTAGCGGTGGATGTAGCAGTTGCTCTTACCGAACTATTTGGTGTGGAGTTAAATGAACTGCCACCCACCATTGTCTGCAGCTGGATGGAACAAAAAGCAGCGGCCATCTTATGGAGCCTGTTGGCCCTGGATATAAAGGGAATTTACCTGGGACCCATACTGCCGGGATGGGCTAACGACGATATAATAAAAGTTCTAGTTGAAAATTACGATTTAAGGCCAATTGGAGATCCAGAAGAAGATATAAAACAAATTTTAGGGTAAGGATATCACCCTAATTTTTTTTAGGTTATTTTATTTATAAATCCGGGCATAATATATAACGGTGATTAGATGAAGGAAGACTTAAAATCAAAAGTACTGGCTATTGAAGAATTAATTGACTATCAGCCTGGATCTGTAGTTAGTAGGGAAATTATAAGAAAAGAAACAGGTACGGTTACCATTTTTGCCTTTGATAAAGGTGAGGGTTTAAGTGAACACACCACCCCCTTTGATGCTATGGTACAGATTGTGGATGGAGAAGCAGAAATAACCATATCCTGCAAAAAGAATCTCCTCAAAAAAGGGGACATGATTATCATGCCGGCAAATGAACCCCATGCCCTGCATGCAGTAGCAAAATATAAGATGATTTTAACCATGATCCGGTCTTAAAAATTATAAAATTATTTTTTTTTGATTAAATTAATATAACCGCCGCTATACCTGCGGTAACAATAACTGCAAATAGGATCCCTACATTCCGGGCAAAATGGCGGGTTCCCAGTAAGAGTGCAATGCCAAATTTAACCGCGGTATTGGATATGGTGGCCAGAGTTATGGCTGTAACAGCAGTATCTGATGATAAAGTGGAACTTCGAGCTAAAAACGCCACGCTGATGGTAATGGCATCCACATCAGCCACCCCGGAAATTATACTAGCCAGATAAACACCCCTGCTACCCAGGTATATATTGGCAATTTTACTTAAAAATAAGATGGCAATAAATAAGGCTCCGAATATGAGGGCTGGTTTAAGGGTAAAGGGATTATCCAGTTTGATTTTTGAATCAATTTCTTTAACTGGGGATCTGCGCCATACCAGCCATCCCAGTAAAATACCCAGTACACCCATTATAATCATTGGGGCCGCCAATGAAGGGGCCAAATCAGGATTTATTACCAGTACTTCAAAGAAAACCCTTAAAAACATCATAGAACTGGCCACCACTGTGGCAAAAACACCTGCCCTTAATAAATAAGGTGATTCTTTAACCCGGGCAGCCATGGCAGTTACCACCGCCGTGCTGGATACCAGTCCCCCGATAATACCAGTGATCCCCAATCCCCGCTGGGGTCCCAGAAACTTCATGGCAATATATCCTGCATAGCTGATTCCAGATATAAATACCACCATTAACCAGGCCTGATACGGGTTAAAAACATCCCAGGGTCCCAGAGTCTCATTGGGAAGCAGGGGCAAAATAACAAAGGCGATGATTAAAAATTTCAGGGTATCAATCATTTCTTTTTCACTGATTTTTTGGGCCAGTTTATGTAAAACTGGTTTTAACGCCAGTAAGGTGGTTACCACAATAGCCAGTACTACTGAGAGGGTATATCCTTCCTCATAGTAGCATAAAGCCCCTAATATAAATGTTAATAATGCTGCCACCTCGGTGGTGAGACCTAAATCCATGGTATCTTTTACAGTAAGCCAGTACCCCAGGCCAATCAATACTGAAAGTACCATAAACGAAACCAGGATAAAATAAGGAAATGAATCTGAGAGATAGGCAGAGAGGATTCCCCAGAGTGCTATTAAAATAAAGGTTCTTACACCTGCAAATTCTGTTTTAGTGGATTTTCTTTCCCTTTCAATTCCAATTAATGCCCCTATGGCCAGAGCAGTAACAATTTTTATAAAAAGGAGAGTATCCATGTTTAATTATATAAGTTTCAACTATTAAATAATAATATTCAAAAAGGATTACAAAAAATAATATTAATTTCAAAGTAAAAAGTATTAAATATAAGATGTGAGATAATAATCTGTAATGGACTTAAATTATAAACTATTAGATCTGCACATTACTGGAATCTCAATAACATTTATGATATCCAATCAGGGTGATTTTAATGAGAAGTGATAATATTAAAAAAGGACTCCAAAGGGCCCCTCACCGATCCCTGTTAAGGGCTTGTGGTGTGGTTGATGAGGACATGGAAAAACCATTTATTGGAATAGCCAATAGTTTTACCGACATTGTCCCGGGGCACATCCACCTTAGAGAACTGGCTGAAGCAGTTAAAGGAGGGATAGATCAGGCAGGAGGTGTTGCATTTGAATTCAACACCATGGCCATCTGTGATGGTATTGCCATGAACCATGCCGGGATGCGTTTTTCACTGGCCTCCCGGGAAATAATTGCCGATACAGTGGAAAGTATGGCCGAAGCCCATAGCCTGGATGGTCTGGTACTCTTACCTACCTGTGATAAAGTGGTGCCCGGGATGTTAATGGCTGCTGCCCGACTGGACATTCCCTGTATAGTGGTTACCGGAGGCCCCATGCTTCCCGGTAAATTCAAAGGAAAATCAGTGGATCTCATCAATGTTTACGAGGGAGTGGGTGCAGTAACAGCAGGTAAGATGAGCCAAGAAGAATTGGATGAACTGGAACGTTGTGCCTGTCCTGGAGCAGGATCCTGTGCTGGTTTATTTACCGCCAACACCATGGCCTGTCTAACTGAAGGTCTAGGAATGAGTCTGCCAGATTGTGCCACCACTCCCGCAGTGGATGCGCAAAAAATGAGGATAGCCCGGTCTTCCGGAGCCCGGATTGTGGAAATGATTGCTGAAGACCTCACACCCTCAAAAATAATGAATCAAACTGCTTTTGAAAATGCAGTGGCTCTGGACATGGCCTTAGGTGGTTCCAGTAATACTGCACTGCATATACCTGCCATAGCCAGTGAACTGGAGGATAAGGGAGTCAAAGTGGATCTATCCCTTTTTGATAGGATGAGTAAAAATATACCCCATATCACCTCCATTAGTCCTGCCGGTGAGCATATGATTATTGACCTGCACCAGGCCGGAGGAATACCTGCGGTTTTAAAGGTCCTGGAGAGCAAACTGAATCTGGAAACCATCACCTGTACCGGTAAAACCCTCCAGGAAAATATTAAAACTGCAGAAGTTAGAGATGGAAGTGTTATAAGGCCTTTAGATAATCCTTTCCATAGAGAAGGAGGTATTGCAGTTTTAAAAGGTAACCTGGCTCCGGATGGATCCGTAATAAAACAGGGTGCAGTTTCAGAAGATATGATGACCCATACTGGACCTGCCCGAGTATTTGAATCAGAAGAAGAGTGCGTGGATTCTATATTCCAGGGAAAAATAAAAGAAGGAGACGTTATTGTTATCCGTTATGAAGGCCCCCGGGGTGGTCCTGGAATGAGAGAGATGTTGAATCCCACTTCAGCCATCTCAGGAATGAGTATTGAGTCCGTGGCCCTTATTACCGATGGCCGGTTTTCAGGAGGTACCCGGGGGCCTTGTATCGGGCATGTTTCTCCGGAAGCCATGGCCGATGGACCCCTGGCTGCAGTTAGAGAGGGAGACATAATACATATAGATATCCCTGCCAGACTATTAGAAATAGAACTATCTCCCCAGGAGATAGAACATAGGATTGCATCCTCCCAAAAACCCCACCGGGAATTGAAGGGCTGGTTAGCACGATACCAGAAACTGGCCACCTCCGCTGACAAGGGAGCTATTTTAAGGTAATTATTTACTAATCTTAGAAGTCCAAAAAGGTGAATCAATGAACATCAGCCGGGAAATAATCATTTATATAATCATAATAGTGGTGGGTATAATTGCCGCCCAACACATGAATGTAGTGGTATCCGGGAGTATGGAGCCTGTTTTCCACCGGGGAGACATCGTAATTATCCAGAAAACTAACTTCCTTGGAATCGAGGAATTTGATCCTACCCAACTTGATGTGGGGGAAATAGTGATTTATAATGCCACGTGGTTCCCAGAACCGGTTATACACCGTATAATTGATGTTAGAACCGATGAAGAGGGGAGGAAATTTTATGTAACCCAGGGAGATAATAATCCCACCCCTGATCAGGGCCCGGTATATCCCGAACAGGTTAAATCCCGGGTGATAACCATTGGCAATCAACCAATATTTTTACCTAGAATTGGGTACATTACCCTGTGGATTAGAGGATTGTGAACTTCTAATCCTCCTATTTATTTATCCCACATTTTGCTACTGGTTTTAAAATTATTTCAATTTTACAATAATACTTTAATTTTTATAAGGTGAAATTATGTATTCAGAAATAGAAAAGGAAGCCGTTAATGCTTTAAAAATGGCCCTAGAACAATTAAAATATCCTGTGCCATCTGAAATAAAAATGGAAGAACCCCCTAATCCTCAGATGGGAGATTTAGCCTCCACCATATCATTTAGTCTGGCCAAAGAACTAAAAAAATCTCCTATAGAAATCACAAGTTCCCTGCTTCAGGCCCTGGAAGTTCCAGATTTATTCCGATCGGTGGAATCTAAAGGACCATATATCAACTTTTTTGTTGATTATGAAAAATTTTCACCTCATCTTTTAGATGCCATTGGTGAAGATTACGGGCAGTTACCACCGTTGAATGAGAAAATAATACTAGAACATACCTCAGCCAACCCCAATGGGCCCCTGCATATTGGACATATTCGGAATGCGATTATAGGAGACTCGCTGAAAAGAGTTCTACTTAAAGCTGGTTTCGAAGTAGAAACCCAGTATTATGTGAATGACATGGGGCGACAGATTGCCATGGTAGTATGGGGGCTTATAAATTTTGGATTTGATCTTTCAAAATACAGTGAAAATGATAAAAAAGACCATCAAATTGGTAAATTGTACTTTAAAGTTAATGAGACCCTGAAAGAAAATCCAGCCCTAAAAGAAGAGATAGATGGCCTCATACGGCGCTATGAAAATGGTGGCGAAGATGATCTTAATGCTTCCTTTGAAAGGGCAGTGGAAGATTGCCTGGAGGGGATGCAGATTACTTTAAACAAACTGAATGTGCATCACGACACCTTTGTGTGGGAGGGAAAATTTGTAAGGGATGGTTCCGTATCCCATGTGGTGGAAAAATTAAAAGAAAGTGGTTATGCCCGGGAAAATGAAGTCCTTTACCTGGATCTGGAGGAATTTGGACTGGAAAAAGAACTGGTACTCGCCCGATCAGATGGTACCTCCCTTTACTCCACCAGAGACCTGGCTTACCACCAGGAAAAATCAGAAAAAGGTGATCGAGTAGTTGATGTTTTAGGATCTGATCACAAACTGGCCATTGATCAGATAAAGATTGCCATGGGCCTCCTGGAAGGTAAGGCCCCTGAAGTTATATTTTATGAATTTATAACCCTCCCGGAAGGATCCATGTCCACCCGGCGTGGTGTCTTTATTTCAGTGGACGATTTAATGGAGGAAGCCATTAACCGGGCTTTTGTAGAAATAGAAAAAAGAAGATCTGATCTTGATGAAAAAGAGATAAGCAGGATTGCCAGAGAAATTGGTATTGGGGCCATACGATATTATATTGCCCGGCTCTCCCCTGAAAAACATATAGTATTCAAATGGGACGAAGCTCTGAGCTTTGAGAGGGGTTGTGCTTCTATCCAGTATGCTCATGCTCGTTCCTGTAAATTACTGGAAAAATCAGGTAAATTTAAAGACAAAACCCTGAAGCTAGATATAAGTGAAATTGAAGCCTGCTGGGATATGGACGAAGTGGAAGTGGAATTAATACGGACATTATCCAGGTTCCCTAAACGTGTCCATGAATCTGCAAGCGCTCTCAGGGTACACAACCTGGCCCAGTATGCCCAGGATCTGGCCAGTGCATTTAACAAATTTTACAAGGCCCTGCCTGTTATTGATTCACCCCATGAAAATGCCAGGCTAATGATGGTGGATCGTTCCCGAATAACCCTCAGCAACTGTCTGGATTTATTGGGTATATCTGCCCCGGAATCCATGTAATATAAAAGGGCGTTAAGCCATATTTTTATTAAAAATTAAGTAAATTTAAGGGGATTAAAAAAGATTTTTTAAACCCTCTTTTTTTAAGAAATTACTTTAAAAAGGAATACAAAATCGCCTTTTGAGCATGTAATCTGTTTTCGGCCTGATCCCATACCACTGACTGGGGGCCGTCAATTACTTCTGCTGTGGTTTCTTGACCCCGAATGGCGGGAAGGCAGTGCATGAAAATAGCATCTTCTCTTGCCATGGAGATTAATTCCTCATTAACCTGATATGGTTTAAAAGATTCGATCCGTTCTTTTATCTGGAATTCATCCCCCATACTCACCCAAACATCAGTATAAACCACATCGGCATCAGTTACTGCAGATTTTATATCAGGAGTTATCTCCAGATGGGCCCCTGATTCCAGAGCCATGCTGGTGGCTTTTTTTATTATTTCCGCCGGAGGTTCATAACCCACGGGACAGGCCACCGTCATATCCATCCCTAAAATAGCACAGATTAAAAGCAGAGAATTGCAAACATTGTTCCCATCTCCTGCAAAGACTATTTTACCCTTAAAATTTCCCTTATGTTCTTTGATGGTCTGCATGTCTGCCAGGGCCTGGCAGGGATGTTCCAGATCAGTTAAGCCATTTATAACCGGCACAGTTGAATTTTTAGCTAATTCTATTACATCGGTGTGCTTACTGGCCCGGATCATTATTCCATCCACATAACGACTCATGGCCCGGGCCGTATCTGAAATGGGTTCCCCTCTACCAATCTGCAAATCATCAGTGGACAGGTAGAGTCCGGTGCCTCCTAGCTGATTCATCCCCACCTCGAAAGAAATTCGGGTACGGGTAGATGATTTCTCAAATATCATAGCCAGGGTCTTTCCCTGTAATGGATTTTCTTCCATCTGGTTTTTTTTAAATTTATCTGCTATTTCCAGTAACGGTGAAATCTGATGCCGAATATCGCAAATCGATAAAAGATGTTTCATTTAAATTCCATCTCCAAAAAATATTTATTGATATTGGTAAGGAACATATAATCATTATCCTATCCAGAGTTGCTATGTGATTATGCAGTCCGAGGACAGAATTAAATAATTTTAATTCTCACCTTCATATTATAAAAGCGCTTTTTACTGTTTATATATCTTTATTTTTAATTTTTCATCGGATTTTAGAGTTTTTTTAGAATAAATCCGCCCCAATTTGAATTTTTTAATATTCATAGTGTGCATGAGGCTATAGTTTCAGATAATCCAAGGAATTAATTACCCCTTAAATGGTTCATGTGATCTATTCTTTTTTGTAAAAGAGCAGCAGTGCCCACATCTTTTCTATGGTAGAGATCTCCGGTGACATGGCGGGTGGCTTCCTCACAGATTTCTTCTGCTTCCTGGATGTTATCTCCCCGCCCCACCAGTGCCAGTGCCCGGGAAGAAGAGGTGTATATGGATTTATTTTCCTGGTTAACAGCAGCGTAATAGACTAAAGCCCCGGCCTTTTCAATTTCCTTTTCATTTACCAGGATTTTTTCCCCTGCTGCTTTAGTTTCCGGATATCCTTGAGGTACGATGTATTTGCAAACCGTTGCTTTTCTTTCAAAATCCGCTTTACGTAGATTACCCTGAATGATGCCCTGGCAAATATCCACCATGCTAGTTTTTAAAAGAGGTAATACATTCATGGCCTCAGGATCTCCAAATCGAGCATTATATTCCACCAGTTTAGGTCCATCTTTACATAGCATGAACTGACCATACAAAATCCCCTTATAAGGACCAGCTTCCTCTTTTATAGCATCCACCGTGTGTTGCATAATCTTCACGGATTCATCATAATCTTTTTGAGATAAAAAGGGCAATAATCCATCTTTATCAGAATAAGACCCCATTCCACCAGTTATTGGTCCCTGGTCCCCTTCAAAGGCATGCGGGTGGTCCTGGGCTGCAGGCATAGGTATCACATGTTCCCCATCAGAAAAGGCCTGTACCGTGAATTCCTCTCCCACTAACTTCTCTTCAATAACCACCCGGGGATGGCCTCCCATCCGGGTTTCCATGATGTGTTTGGCATATCCTTTTGCTTCCTGATTATCCTCCAGGTGTTCTCCCACTATTTTTACCCCTTTTCCACCAGTGAGGCCCACCGGCTTAACCACCACATCTTTATTAAATTCATCCAGAAATAAGCTTAAATCATCATAATTATCAAATACCTGGTAGGCCACAGATCCAGGGATTTTATAATTCTCAAATAATCCCCTCATAAAGGCCTTATCTGTTTCAATTTTTGCTGCTTCCTGGCTGGGCCCCACACAACTTATACCCTCATTTTCAAGTACATTAACAATACCCTGTTCTAATGGAGATTCCGGACCAATTATGGCCATTTCCACCTTATTTTTAAGGGCGAAATTTTTAACCTGATCCATGTCGCTTTCACTGGCCACTTGAAATTGAGAAATACGGGCAATACCGGGATTTGTATTGCTCATAATTGAATAAATTTCCGCGTCTTCTTTTAAAGATTCACAAATAGCATGTTCCCTGGCTCCAGTACCAACCACTAATATTTTCATTTAATTCCTCCCGCAATCTAAAATTGAAAAAACTGGTTATAATAATTTAATTATTAATTTAAATCCTATTAATCCAAAAACTGATAAATTAATTATTTATATACGGTTTTCCATGTAGTTAACTCATTACCCGTGTATATAATCATAAATTTAAAATGATAAATATCTATTCCATTTTAAGAATTATATAATTGTCGATTTAACTCATAATAAATCACTGCTTTTTTGGAATATTCCCCTTTAAGAGGTAAGAAGATTAAAGGTGATGATTTAAAATTAAGCAAGATTAAATATAACTATACTTAATATCAAATTAAAAAGATTGAAATTTAATATATAACAATTGAAAAGTTTATGCAATTAAAGATGTCTTTATCATTAAAGATATTAATTGCCCTTAAATCAATACAGGTGTTTATATGAAAGGCGGGCAAGCAATAATAAAGTCGCTAATAGATCAAGGAGCAGACATTGTTTTCGGATACCCGGGAGGTCAGCTATTACCTCTCTATGATATGATATATGATTCAGATTTAAAACATATTCTGGTAAGACATGAGCAATGCGCTGCTCATGCTGCTGATGGTTATGCACGTGCCTCAGGAAAAGTGGGAGTATGTATTGCCACTTCTGGCCCTGGTGCCACCAACCTGATTACCGGGATTGCCACGGCAAATATGGATTCTGCCCCGGTAATGGCCATTGCCGGACAGGTACCTACCCATTTAATTGGAAATGATGCCTTTCAGGAAGTGGACATGATCGGGATTACCATTCCCATAACCAAACACAATTTCCAGCCCAGTGATGCCAATGAAATTCCAGGTATGATCAAATCCGGTTTTGAAATTGCACTTTCTGGTCGACCCGGTCCAGTAGTAATTGATTTACCTAAAGATATACAGGAACAGGAACTGGATGAATACCGGTCTGAATCACTGGAATTGCCTGGTTACAAACCTAATTTAAAAGGTCACCCCTTACAAATTAAAAAAGCAGCCCAGGCCATAAAAAAAGCCAAAAAACCAGTCATATTATCAGGTGGCGGAGTAATAATTTCTGGTGCATCTCCAGAAATTAAAGAATTATCTGAGTTAATTAATGCACCGGTCACCACCACCCTTCTGGGTAAAGGATCTTTTTCTGAAGATGAACCCGCCTCCATGGGTATGTTGGGTATGCATGGGAGAAAGGTGGCCAACATAACCGTGGATGAATGTGATTGTCTGGTGGCAGTAGGATGCCGCTTCTCAGATAGGACCACCGGCAATATTGCAGAATTTGCAAAAAACGCCAGGATAATACATATAGATGTGGATCCTGCAGAAATAGGTAAAAATGTGGAGGTAGCAGTTCCCATTGTAGGAGATGCTAAAACAGTCCTGCAACAACTAATGCCTCTTTTAAAGAAAAATGAAGCCATTGATAATAAAAAATGGTTTGATTACGTTTGTGAATTTAAAAAAAGCAGTTGACAATGAAACAATATTGACCACCGATGTTGGTCAAAACCAGATGTGGATGGCTCATTTTTACCGGACCCAAAAACCACGTAAATTCATATCCTCCGGAGGACTGGGAACCATGGGATTCGGATTCCCATCAGCCATAGGGGCTAAAGTGGCTCTTCCTGAAAATGATGTGGTTTCTGTTTGTGGAGATGGTGGATTTTTAATGGTGTGCCAGGATCTGGCCACCGTTAAAGAGTACGACATTCCGGTGGTGGTTTGTGTACTGGATAACCGTTACTTGGGTATGGTGGCCCAGTGGCAAAAACTATTCTATGATGAACGTATGTCCCACACCCACCTGGGAGAAGTACCAGACTTTGTTAAGTTAGCTGAAGCATTTGGAGTACGGGCTGAAAGGGTAGAAAAACCCGGCGAAACACAAGAAGCACTTAAAAATGCTATTAAATCAGGGGAACCAACATTGCTGGATATCATAATTGATCCTGATGAAATTTTACCCATGGTCCCCCCGGGATGTGGCTTAACCGAGATTATAGGTGAATATAAAGTGGAAAGAGAGCGTCCAGGAGAAGTTACTTATAAAAATCCTGCTAAAAAGGCGGAAGGTGATTAGGATGGATGAAAGAACTCATATCATCAGTGCCCTGGTAGAACACAAGCCGGGTGTTTTACAACGTGTGGCTGGATTATTTACCCGTAGAGGATTTAACATAGATACCATAACTGTAGGAGAATCAGAAAAAGAAAAACTGGCCCGTATGACCATCATTGCCCAGGGTGATGACAAGGTGCTGGAACAAATCACCAAGCAATTAAATAAACTGGTTGATGTGATAAAAGTCCGAGATCTGGAAATGGAAAGTACGGTTAAAAGGGAACTGTGCCTTATTAAAGTGCACGCTCCCCAGGAAAAAGTTCGCTCCGAGGTTATTCAGTATGCCAGTATTTTCCGGGGGCGAATCATAGATGTGAGCCCGGAAACCCTGACCGTGGAAATTACCGGAGACCCGGAAAAAATCCAGGCCCTTATTGATCTATTAAAGAATTTTGGAATTAAAGAACTGGCACGTACAGGGCCTACTGCTATTTCAAGGGGTATTAAAACCATTTGATGGTTTAAACCCTGTTTTTAATTTTTTAAAATAACTGTATTCCCGCTAATTTTAATAAATTAGTATTTTTTTAGTAAAATAAAGTTCTTTAATTAAAATTTATATGATAACTAAATCATAACTTAGTTATCATAATTTTTAACTTAAAAAAAAGGTAGTTTTTTGCCTTAATTATTATTAGGAGGATGGCAAATGAAGATATATTATGAAAAAGATGTAGATGCACAGGTTTTAGCAGATAAAACTATTGCAGTAATCGGATATGGTAGTCAAGGGATGGCCCAGTCTCGAAATATGGCCGATAGTGGTTTAAATGTTGTGGTTGGATTAAGAGAAGGTGGTAGTTCCTGGCAGGCAGCCCATGACGATGGTATGAAGGTCATGACTGTAGAAGATGCATCAAAAGCAGCAGATATTATACATATCCTTATCCCAGATGAAATACAGTCTGCGGTATTTGAACAATCCATAAAACCATATCTGGAAGAAGGTAACACCCTATCATTTTCCCATGGATACAACATCCATTTTGGATACATTAAGGTCCCTGAAAATGTGAATGTGACCATGATTGCTCCTAAAGGTCCCGGGGCCATGGTTCGTAAGACATACTTGGAAGGGTTTGGAATCCCGGGTCTGGTTGCTGTAGAACAGGACTTCACTGGAAATGCTCGAGAAATGGCTTTAGCCATGGGTAAAGGCTGCGGACTGGCCAGAGCAGGTATATTAGAAACCACTTTCCAGGAAGAAACCGAAACTGATCTCTTTGGAGAGCAGGCAGTGTTATGTGGAGGGGTAACTGAACTCATTAAGGCTGGATTTAAAACCCTGGTAGATGCTGGTTACCAACCAGAAGTGGCTTACTTTGAAACCTGCCATGAATTAAAGCTAATTGTGGATTTGATTTATGAAAAAGGATTTGCCGGAATGTGGCACGATGTAAGTAACACCGCCGAGTTTGGAGGATTAAGCCGACGTTCTAGAATCATAACTTCTGAAACCCAGGAAGAGATGGCCCGGATATTAAAAGAAATTCAGGAAGGTAAATTTGCCCGGGAATGGGCCCTGGAAAATCAGGCCGGAAATCCTATGCTTAAGAGAATGAGGGACATTGAAAGCGAACTTCAGATTGAAAAGAAGGGCTCCAAGCTAAGAAAACTCTGCGGACTGGAAAAATAATTTTTCCAGTTCCAATCAAAAAAGGTGAATATATTGGTATTTGTAGGAATGGATCACGGCACTACCGGAGTATCCTTTACCATTCTACCTTCTGAAGATGAAAAGCAGGTAGAACACTTTAAAATCAGTCGTGAAGTACTCTCTACCGGTGAAGTATCTGCCCTGGAAGAACTATCATCCCGGGTACCCCTGGATAAAATTAAGCTTATGGCCATAACCTATGCCATGGGAGATGGTATTAACACCATACAACCCCTGGAAATGGTGGAAAAAAGAGGAATCATATCCATTGGTGGTGCAGGCAAGGTTACCGGGGGAGGTACCCTGGTTTATGGTGAACTGGAAAACTCAGGAGTTCCTATTCTGCTTATACCGGGATTGCATAAAAACACCCCCTGTATGGATCCTCGTTTTAAGGCAGCTTATTCCCATCATGCCAGTGCAGAAAAGGTAAGTATTGCCTACAATGCCTATCTGGAAAGTGGATGGGAAAACATGATTGTGGCGGATATCAGTTCCAATACCGTTACCCTTTTAGTGGAAAAATGTAAAATCAGAGGGGCTATGGATGCCTGTATAGGAGCTATGGGCCTGGTACATGGTCCTCTGGATCTGGAAATGTTAAGAAGTATTGATGATGGACATAAAACCGCTAATGATTGTTTTTCTCATGCAGGAGCAGTGAAAATTGCAGGAGTGGACACCACCGTTTCCCAGGTTAAAGAGGAAATACTGGAAAAATTCCAGGCCGGGGATGATTCCACCATCCTGGCACTGGATACCATGATCATGACGATCGTCATGGAGATATGGGGATTGTTGGGTATTGCCCAGAAAGTGGACGGGGTGGTACTCACCGGTTCTATAGGTGCCCTGCAGGAACCTGTAAATTTTTATGGTGCCCTCAAGGATTACCTGGAAGAAGTGATACCGGTAATACGCATCCCCCCTACTTCCGGTTCCATGGGCAGTGCCCAGATTGCTCGTGATATCTATAATGGCCAAAAAGAAATTTTAGGGATTAAAGTTGAGGGATATTATCCCTGAACTCATTTTAAAACATTTTTATTTAGGGAACTTTAAAATTAAAAAAATCTAAAAAGCAACAGGGTTCCACTAATGCATTTTAAATAGTTTATTTTAAAGCAATAAATGCAATTTTAGTGCCTTTTATGAATTTTATACCATTATCTGTCTCTATAACAGTGTTTAGATAGTTATCTAATGCTATAACTTTACCTTCATCTTCTTCTCTGTTTTTTAAACTTATTACTACATCCTTATCTTTAAATCGCAGCAACTGCCGATTTACTTGAAAATCACTATCTGGTTTTGACATCCTAACCTCTCTTATTAATTTCTTAACATAATTTAATGCCGGAATAGCATATACTTTTCCCTAAAGAAATCTTTATCACTATTAAATAATTATTATGATTTAATAAGTAAATATATAAAACCATTAGGTGATACCAGTACCTATACAGTCTGGTATATTTAATTAAATAAATCTTAAAACGGAGTCATTTGATGTCTGTAAACCAAATCGAAACCAACCTGGAAGCGGTGACTATTACCATCGCTCATCTTGAAAAATTAGGAAACTGCGATCCTGAATTACTGGAAGAACTTCGAAAAGAAAGAGATAGACTTTTAAGAGAACTTAATATACTTTGATGAAAGAAAATCTCTATAATTTAATTTTTAATTAGGTTTTAATTGATTGGCCTATCTTCATATAGGGCCAAGGTATCACCTATGTAGGGAGACTATGGTTTAAATAGATTCAGCTTTAAGCAAATGCCTTACTAATAATAAACTATGTAAATACGGTCTCTTACTTAGCATATGCCTGGTAGAAAAATTACAGGTAAATTGATAGATTTTATTCCATCCCGTTATTTATTTCCAGAGGGTAGGTACAGTCCAGAGTAAGTGGAGTTAAGCTGGGCTTATTTTCAACTTTAAGAGTATGCACATCGGTTCCTTTCTTATCATCTTCAACGGGATCACCATCTAACCAGTAATAAGGCCTACCACGGGGATCAAGACGCTTTTGGATGTGAGCCTTGTACATTCTCTCCCCCAGCCGGGTGATTACAATTTCATCACTTTCCGGATGGGCAGGTATATTTAAATTCATGAAATCAACGCCATGGGGCATACCCTTTTTTATAATCTGCTTAACCACCTTACGGGTTATTTTCTGGGCAAAGGAAAAGTCGATATCCACATGCCCATCATGGAATTTAATATCTCCCCGGGTAACCTGTAAGGATACTGCCAGGGAAGGTATTTTATGTGTTGCCGCCTCCATGGTAGCCCCTATTGTTCCCGAAGTAGTTAATTCAGATTTTCCAAGATTTTCCCCTACATTGATTCCAGATATAACTAAATCTGGCTTTTTTTGTGCTAATTCAAAGATCCCGATAATAACCGCATCAGTTGGTGTTCCTGAAACTGAGAAAGCCCTGCTTCCATCCCTTAAATTAGTATCTGTAACCCTTATAGGCTCAAAAAGGGTAAGTGCATGACCTATTCCACTTTGCTGTGTGGCAGGAGCTACCACTGATTTTCTGGTGGCAATAATCCCGGACGAATTTACTCCATCATCGTTGGTTATCAAAATTTGCATATACAACTTATATGTATGAAGTTTTTAATACTTTGTGGAATCTAGTTAAAGGGAGTATTTCAAATGGTTAATTTTCTCCGCAAGGTGAATATTAATGTAAGAAATGCTAAAAATCAGATGAGTACTTATCTACTATAAAAGCAAATATTAATTATAACCTGTTTATAATAATATTAAGGATTAAAGATTATCTCTTAATTAGGGCATAAATTTTCATCTCCAGAAGGTGGGTAACTTGCAAAAAAACAGATTGGTTGAATTCATAGCAAAGATAATGGAGGAATCTGGCTTTAAAGTCTACAAAGACTTTAGAACTTCAAGGCATCTTATAGATATTTATGGTATTCTACCTACCGTGCTGGGGGATTTTGGAGTAGTAGTGTCCTGTAAAAACTATGATGAAAAGTGGAATGTGGGTTTAGACATCTTAAAAGAAATGGAAATGGTGGCAAAGACATTAAAGGCCTCCAAAGTAGTAATTGTGACCACTTCCGCTTACAGTTCCCAGGCTGTAAATTATGCTGCCCGTAGAAATATTAAGCTTATTGATAGGGATGGTTTATTGAAACTGGCCCAGAAATTCTCTAAAAGATCACCAGAAATGATGGTCGAAGAGGAATATGGTGAGGAAGAATATGAAGGAGCTGAAATTTCATATAATCCCCCAGAATCTTCCAGAAGTTCGTTTTTCCACAGTGATTCTAAAGGATCCCTCAATAGAAAACGTGATCAGTTTAAAACTGAGTGGTGGCCCCTTATACAGGGTATACTCAGTAACACTATTGTCTTAATTTTACTGGTAATCGGGCTTTCCTATCTACTGGCCAATTTAATAGGGTATTTCATAACATTAAATAGCAGCACTTTGGGTATAATAAAAATACTGCTCAGTGTGGTTTTATCCTATGGACTGGTATTTTTACTGGATAGAAAAGGGGCCTTAATACTGGTTAAAGGAACCACTGTATTTTTTGTATCATTGCTGGCCTTGATAATTCAAATTATATTCCTGTAAAAAGGCACTATGAACCATATATTCTTTTTTAAAATTAAATAGAATTTATAATCTAATTTTATAAAAATAATTTTTAATCTTAGAATAAATGGGCCGGACGAGATTCGAACTCGTGATCACCTCGGTGTGAGCGAGGTATCATACCCCTAGACCACCGGCCCCTGGTGAGTTATAGTATTTATTTTTTTATGGTTAAAAGTTTCTTTAGCATAAACAAGGTTAACCCTATAAACTAGTTCAAATAATTTCTTCTTAGGAAGGGATAGTGAATAAAAAATGATAAAGGATAACATTGATTTTTACTACTTCTCAGGAACAGGTAACACCTATCTGGTGGTGCATAAGATGAAGGAGGTTTGGGAAAAGCATGGCTTAAAAGTTAATTTATTTCCCCTGGAAAATTCAAATCCAGAAAAGATAAATCTAAACAATGTAATTGGTCTTGGTTTTCCTGTTGCAGAACAATCAACCTACCATTTTGTATGGGATTTTATTAAAAGACTTCCAGAAGCCCCAAAAACAGCCATATTTATGGTAGATACCATGGGAAGTTTTTCAGGAGGTATAGTTGGACCCCTCAAAAAACTACTTACCGGGAAAGGATACCATCCCCTGGGGGCCTGTGAGATTATCATGCCCTCCAATATATTCTACATAGCCCCGGAGAAAAAATGCCAGGAAAAAATTGAAAAGGGTCTCTTAAAAGCAGAACATTATGCCCTGAGTCTTTTAAAGGGAACTGCAAGATGGGGAAGAGTACCTCTTATTAGTGATGCCATGTACCTGGCTTCCATCTTTGGTCTGGCCCTAACCCGAAGTAGAATAAATCAGAACCTGCTACCTCTTACCACCTATTATGATTTGTGTCAAAAATGCAGGATATGTGTTAAATTATGTCCCGTGGGTAACCGGAAAATAGAAAAAAATGAATATCCTCAACACGGTCTTAAATGCGAATACTGTTTAAGATGTGCTTCTTTTTGTCCATATAACGCCATAAAATGTCCTTTTAATTATAAGGGAAAAACTTACAAGGCTGTGGAAGCTCGTGTGTTTTTAGAACGAAAATAAGTTTCAAATTAGTAAATTAATTTAAAAAAATGAGATAAATGGGCCGGACGAGATTCGAACTCGTGATCACCTCGTTGTAAGCGAGGTATCATACCCCTAGACCACCGGCCCCTCGCGTACATCACACTTTGCACCCCTCCCTATATAAACTTTTCCAAAAAGCATCCCCTGGAAACAGTGTAATTTTACTTATAATTAAATAAGTATACATAAACTCCCGGTTGGGTGTGGTTTATAAATATCGGGATAAAATTTCAGTTTTTTGGGGGGATGGTTGGGGCTATAAGAAAAATAGTTGAATATATTTAAAAACAGGTACCACCAATCTAATTTAGATAATGATAAAAAATTTACAATAAGCTTAAACTGAGGGTTTTATTATGGCCTGGGATAAAAATGGAAAAATTTGGTTTAATGGAGAGCAAGTAGGTTGGAAAAACGCAAATATACATGTTCTATCACATGTGGTTCATTATGGTTCCAGTGTATTTGAAGGAATACGCTGCTACCACAATAAACAGGGTTCAGCAGTTTTCCGTCTTGAGGAGCATGTAGAAAGATTATTTGATTCTGCCCGGATCTACCGTATGGAAATTCCTTATACTCCCGCTGAAATATCTCAGGCAATCAGGGAAACCATTAAAACCAATGGTTTAAAGGAGTGCTATATCCGTCCTGTGGTATTTAGAGGTCAAGGGGAATTAGGAGTTAACCCTTTAAATAGTCCTCTGGAAGTGGTGATTGCTGCCTGGAAATGGGGCAGTTACCTGGGACAGGAAGCACTGGAAGTAGGAGTGGATGTGGGTGTTTCCACCTGGAGGCGTATGGCTCCAGATACACTACCCAATATGGCCAAAGCAGGGGCCAACTACATGAATTCCCAGCTGGTTAAAATGGAAGCACTGGAAAATGGATATGATGAAGGAATATTACTGGACTACCAGGGTATGATTAGTGAAGGTAGTGGAGAAAATATATTTTTAATTAAAGATGAGGTTATTTACACTCCGCCACTTGCTTCTTCTCTTTTAAAGGGTATAACCCGTGATTCCGTGATTAGTCTGGCCAGAGAAATGGATTTAGAAGTAAGGGAAGAGCAGATGCCCCGGGAAATGTTATATGTGGCTGATGAAATTTTCTTAACTGGTACTGCAGCAGAAGTAACCCCTATAAGGTCTGTGGATAGAATAAATGTGGGTTCTGGTGGGAGGGGGCCTGTGACAGAGAAGTTGCAACAGGCTTTCTTCCAGATACTCCGTGCTGAAGTGGATGATCCTTGGGGATGGTTAACTTACCTGGATTGATTATAACTTATAAGTTGTAAGGAATAAGTTATAACTTATAACTTATAACAAAAATATATATGGTAATCCTGAACAACAGGGTATTTCAGAGAAATAGTCAATTTTAAATTTTTATTCAATTAATGGTGATTTAATGGATGTTATACAGGCAATAATTATTGGAATAGTTCAGGGACTAACAGAATTTCTCCCTATAAGCAGTTCAGCTCATTTAGTATTTATAACAAATATTTTAGGAGTTCAGGAATCTCTGGCCTTTGATACCATGCTGCATCTGGCCAGTCTGGTAGCGGTGGTGAGCTATTTCCGTAAGGACCTTTTACATATGTTTCGGTCTTTCTTATCCAGCTTAAAGGACCTACCCAGGGGTGAATTTAAAAAAGGAATTCAAGAAGATCCCTTTAAAAGATTAGCCTGGCTAATACTCTTCGGTACCATACCGGCAGGATTAATGGGACTATTATTTAAAGACTTCTTTGAATCTTTATTTACTAATTTAATTGCTGTAGGATTTTTTTTAATAGTAACTGGTTTGCTGCTCTGGGGTTCAGAGAGAGTCAGTACCGGGGATAGATCTGTGAAAGATATGGGCTTAAAAACTTCACTGATAATAGGTATTGCCCAGGGATGTGCTATTGCTCCAGGGATTTCCCGATCCGGTGCCACCATATCCGCAGGCCTATTTTTAGGCCTAGAAAGGGAATTAGCAGCCCGTTACAGTTTTTTGCTATCTATACCCATTATCATAGCTGCCGGGCTAATACAGGTACAGGAAATTGGTTCAGTTTTGGATTATAATGCCGCGGCTTTTATTGCCGGTTTTATTGCCTCGGCAGTGGCAGCCTATCTGGCTATAAAATTATTGTTAAAAATAATTAAAGAAAGAAGTCTAATCATGTTTGCCTATTACTGCTGGATAGTAGGGCTCTTGACTATAATATTTAGCATCGTATATTAAACAAAAAAAATATTCTTTTTTTTTTGGAATTAATTACTAGCAAATAAAACCTCAATTCATTTTTTCTTTTATCACTGGAAACTGCTGCTTATAATGTAATTGTAATGGTTTTTTAAGATTTATTTGTAATTTAAAACTCCATTTCACGTAGTTTTCTGACTCTCTCCTCGGTGGGAGGATGAGTAGAAAAAAGATTACTGACTGTATTAGCGCCGATGGCTGGATTTATAATATAAATACCATTAAGAGCTGTGTTTTGAATTTTACTTTTGGGTTTTTGCATGGTACTGATTTTCTCCAGAGCACTGGCCAATCCCTCCGGGTATCCAGTAAGATCCGCTCCAGTAGCATCTGCCAGGAACTCCCGTTTACGGGAGATTGCAAATTTGAGTAGTTGTGCAAATAGTGGAGCCAGGATAATTAGAACCGGGGTAAGAATTAAAAATATTATCCCGGCTGAGCCTCCACGATCCCTTCCTCGAAATAAACCTCCATAAGCAGAATAACGGGCCATATATCCTAAGAATACAATGGTCCCTGCTAAAACAACTGCTACTGTAGCAAGTAGAACATCATAATTTCTTATGTGTGCCATCTCATGAGCTATAACCCCTTCCAGCTCCAGACGGTCCAGTCGTTCCATTAAACCCGTGGTAACTGTGATGCTGGCATTTTCAGGATTACGACCCGCAGCAAAAGCATTGGGCACATCAGTGTCTATCAGGTATAACTTGGGCAGGGGAAGACCAGCTGCTATACTCAAAGCTTCTACAGTGTTATAAAGGTAAGGTTCTTCCTGTTTGGATACCTCCCTTGCACCGGCCATACTGGTAATTACACTTTGTCCTCCATAGTAGCTCACCACAAGAGCAAGGGCAAAAATTATACCAGCAATAAAAAGGCCCAGGATAATGGAATTAAAGTATAATCCGATTGAATATCCTATTATACCAAGTAAGATAGCGTAAAAAGAAAAGAAAAGATAGGTCCATCTTTTATTAGCTGCGATACTTTTATAAATAGGATCCATTATTCATCACCATCATATTTTACCTGGGGGACTTCCCGTGCTTTTAGTGATTCAACTTCAAAAAATTCCCTGCTCTGGAATCGGAAAAAGTGGGCAATCAGATTAGTTGGAAACTGTTGAATGGCATTATTTAAATCCAGAACAGTTCGGTTATAGCGTTGTCGGGCATAGGCTATTTTATTTTCTATTCCCACCAGTTCTTCCTGGAGTAATAAGAAATTCTGGTTAGCTTTAAGGTCCGGATAATTTTCTGCCACCGCGAAAATAGATTTAAGGGCTTCTTTTGCAATATTGTCTGCTCCTGCGTTTTCCTGTATAGTGGAAGCATTCATCCAGTCACTTCTAGCCCTGGTGACAGTTTCCAGAAGTTCACGCTCATGCTTCATATACCCTTTAACTGTGCTCACCAGATTGGGAACCAGGTCAAAACGCTTTTGTAAGAGAGTGTCAATATTTGAATAAGCAGTATCCACCATGTTTCGCGTTTTTATAAGGCGATTGTAACTATAAGTTAAGTAAACAATTATTAGGATTAGTATTGCAAGTATAATATACGAAATGTCCATTTTTCCACCGTAGTAGCAAAATTAAAAAATCTTATTACATAATTCCTCAATTTTAAACCTTATATTATCAATAGGAACTTCTTGAAGCATAGCAGCCATCATTGCTCCACCTGCACCTACTCCTTCTTTTACAGAGCCATCTAAGTAACTCTTTAACCCTGGAACTGATGATTTTTCAAATTCAGGATCAACTGCAAAAATGGGAATATCATCAATTTGACGGGTTATATGGTTAATATCCGCTGATTCGTCTTCTGCAACGAAAATAGTTGTTGCAATGCATAAATTAGAAAAATCAAATTTGTTTTCCATGCCTTTAATAACAGAACACACGGCAGTCATCTGGGTACCTCCTGCCAGTGTAACCGGTACCGTTGAACCCATCACCATCCCTGCTACAGATGCAATCATAGGATCTCCCACGATTTCAACCGCCCGCAGGGCATCTTCCACAATTTCTCCTTCCTCATATCCTGCAGCTTTAAGTCCTTCCTGTATCACATCATATTTTAAATGGTGGGGGTTTTCAGGCATGCTGCCACTTACCTTTTCCTTTGCATCGTAGCCTAACGCGGTTAAAACGCCTAAAGCAGTGGTTGTGCCTGCAGGAGTACTTTCTCCAATTACAAGATGATTGGTTAATTTGGATAAAGTTTTCCCCAGCATTACTCCTTTCTCAAATATCTCTTTTGCATTTACAACCGCTTTTCCAGTTCGTACATCTTCTCCCGGTTCATTACCCAGTTTAATATAAGGAATATCTGGTTTTATTCTGGCACCGGCATCAGCAACAATTATAGGAATATCTGCAAGTTCCAGGGCGGCCTTGGTAATTACTGCCGGGGTAGGTGCCGCTTCACCTTTTATAATAGTCTGGGGGATTTCAGGAAGACAAAGTGGTTTACCATGTACAATGAGCTCCACATCTGCAGCAGGAGTGTATTCCGTTAATTCTGGTGTGGCCCCCGCCCCGGTTATCCCGGGTATGCGGGAGGTGGCGGTGGTGGCAATGGCACATAAAAATAGTGTTTTTTTATTTTGTAATTGGGATAGGAAATCAGTTTTACCATAGTTAGTTAATCCATCATACATAATCATCACCATTAGCTAAATTAATATGAGATTAACTTACCTACCCTATATGCTTTTTTTTATGGAAATCTGTAGGGATGAAGATTATAAAAAGATGTATTAAAAACAGGGCTTAGTTTATTTAAAAAAAAGAAAAAAAGGGGTAAATTAGTTTTTTTATAGTATTGCGGGTAGTCTTACAACCTCTACTCCAATATTGTTACGGTTCATGGTAAACCGGTATCGGGCCAGAGCAGCTCGAGCCTGATTACCTGGTACATTGGCTACCACATAGTTTTGCACATATGAGGGCACGCCAGTGGATCCCCAGGTATTGGTCACACTAACCGTCCGGGCAGTTGTAGCCGTATTGTAGATGAACTGATCGGTACTGATACGGGTACCCACCGCAAACGTTCCTACATTGTAGAAAATAGATTGACCAGGGTTCAAGTAGAACTCGTACTTATTGAAGATTGCCGGTGCTCCGCAAGGGCGGTAAACCGTCACATAGTAGATACCATGAATCCGGGCACTGCCATTGTTCCTTACATTTAAAGTGAAGGTCTTATTAGCAGGCACAGAAACACTTTCACTGTCGCTGTTATTGGCCGGGTTCCAATCATATTGATCGGCCGCGGTTTTAGTAGCAGTGTTAGTGATGCTTTGGCCTGATGCAGCAGCAGTAGCGTTGGTTACAATGGTTAAAGTTGCAGATTCTCCATTGAGGAGAGTGCCCACTGACCATACTCCACCTACAAAGGTACCCTGTGACGGAGTCACAGAAACCACATTAAGTAAGGCTGGTGGAATATCAGTAACCTGTACCCCGGTTGCATCATTAGGACCGTTATTGGTCACGGTAACCGTCCAGGTGAAGTTTTCACAAACCAGAGGATTGTTCATATTCACCGTTTTGGTCACTCCAATATCCGCTGATGGAGGCACGGTAATGGTAGCAGAGTCGCTATCATTGGCGGGATTAGGGTCGTACTCATTTTCCGCAGTTTTAGTAGCGGTGTTGGTAATGGTGGTGTTGGCCATGGTAACCTGGGTAATTATGGTTAAAGTGGCAGAAGCACCATTGGCCAGAGTACCTACATTCCATACTCCAGTCATAGCATCAAAGGTACCCTGTGACGGAGTCACAGAAAGTACATTTAAGCCTGCTGGTGGAATATCCGTAATCTGTACGCCAGTTGCCGTGTCCGGTCCGTTGTTGGTTGCAGTTACCGTCCAGGTAACGTTTTGCAGGTAGTTAGGAGTGGCGTTATTTACTGTTTTAGTTACAGCAACATCCGCAGCTTTCACATACACCGTAGCACTATCTGAAGCAGGGCTGGGATCATATTGATCCAGAGCCGTTACGGTGATGGTGTTGGTCTGATTGGTTCCAGCTGCAGAAGCCTGGGCAGTAGTATCAATAACCAGAGTGGCTATTTGACCGACTAAAAGTGATGGAATACTCCATACTCCAGTCATACCATCAAATGAACCCACAGAAGGAGTCACACTGTTAATGGCAAAACCAGCTGGAGGAACATCAGTTAATTCAATGTTGGTGGCATTATCCGGGCCGTTATTGGTTAAAGTAACCGTCCATATGACGGTATCTCCCACATTCACACTGGTATTGTCAGCAGTTTTTGTCACTGATAAGTCACTAACAGGTAATTGAAGGGTTACACTACTATGATTGTTTTCAAGGAATGGGTCGTACTCATCACCACTTATATCGGCGGTATTAGTCACATTAGTTCCCATGGCTGGTTCAACCACTGCAAAGATGATTAACTGAGCAGCTTCTAAAACATTAAGGTCACCAATAGTCCAGCTACCATCAACTACGTTGTAAGTACCTTTAGTAACACTTCCTGCAAAGAAGGTTAAACCGGCCGGCAAGAGATCATTAACCACCACATTGGTGGCATTGTCTGGTCCAGCATTCACTGCAGTAATTACAAACTGAACAATTTGTCCAATGCTTGGCGTAGTAGTACTGGCAGTTTTACTAACCAGTAAATCTGCTGCAGCAGCTACATCCACACTGGCAGTGCTTGAGTCATTGGTTTCGTCCCATTCATACTCATCCACACTTATAAGATAAGCGGTGTTATTTAGAGTAGTGTTGGAAGCGGTTATGAGAGTGGTTATGTACATGTAAGCTGTTTCACCCACGGATAAAGTATCAATAACCCAGTTAACACCAAATAAACCTTTAGTTACCACTAAATTGGTAATGGTTAATCCTGCATCAGGTATATCCCCAATAACTATATTGTTGGCCACATCCGGTCCATTGTTAGTTACACTAACTGTCCACAGTACACTATCCAGGTAATTAGGAGCGGGATTATCCACCGTCTTATTAACCTCGATATCCACTGCAGGTGGTACATTGATGGTGGCGTTGGATATGTTATTGGTCATGTTCCAATCATATTCATCGGCGATTACCTCGGCGAAGTTTATGATAGTGGTGTTGCTGGTCACGATACGGTAGTAGAAGTCTCCTATAATATAAGCCCCTGATGGTACTGTTCCCACATTCCAGATTCCGGTAAGGGGATCAAAGGTACCCTGGGCCACATTATGGCTCACATATTCCAGTCCAGCCGGGAAGAAATCAGTAAGCACCACATTGTTGGCCGTATCTGGTCCATTATTTATTACATCTATCCAGAACCATAGTACATCGTTATAGTTTCTAGTTACCTCTTTAGCTCCTGTTACAGATTTTAATACTCCAATATCTGCTGCTGGTGGAACGGTTAAGGTAATGGTTGAGCTGTCATTGGATGGATCCGGGTCGTATACGTCGTTGGTATTGGGTATTCTACTGGCAGTGTTGTTCATGGTAGTATTGGATTGGGTTACACGAGCCTGTACATATAAATATACAGTTTCACCAGGTAAGAGGTCGTCGGCAAAGTTTCTGAATCTAACCACATCACCGGCTACATTCAGGTCCCATACCAGAGGTACACTGGCCCAGGCATCCACAAAGGTCATGCCGGCAGGTAAGAAGTCTCTGATACGAAGAGCATCTGGTCCTCCTGGTGCAGCATCTGGTCCATTGTTGGTCACCTCAATGGTGAAGGTCACAATATCCCAGTAATTAGGTGTATAATTATCTGCAGTCTTAACCACAGCAATATCTGCAGCTGGTGGAACATTCACTGAAGTAGTGTCCTGGTTATTGGTGGTGTCGTTGTCATAGGTTTCAGCACCCACATAAACCGTGTTATTTAACACTCCAGTAGCATTAATTAGAGTGGTTATGTTTAAAGTAGCAGTGGCACCATTAGCCAGATTTCCTACAAACCAGGTGGTTCCAAATAAACTACCCTGGGATACTACCGCATCCAGAATTACCAGTCCTGAGCTTGGTACATCCAGTACCACCACATCTTCTGCGGTGTCCGGTCCATTGTTGGTTACCGTTACCGTCCAGATTACAGAATCCCAGTAATTGGGAGTGGTGTTATTAACGGTTTTGGTTATGGCCACATCAGCCACCGGTACATATATTGCCTGAGCAGCAAAGTCTGGGCCTTCACCATACTCGTTTTGTGCCGTTTTGGTAGCCACGTTAGTGGTTACGGTTCCGGCAATAGCAGAAGTTACTTCAGTTACCACGGTTAAAGTGGCGTTTGCTCCGCTGGCCAGGAAAGGAATACTCCAATCACCAGTCATGGCATCGTAAGTTCCAGTAGATAAAACCAGGCTTTGAACATTCAAACCAGCAGGTATTACATCATTGATAATGATTCCTGTGGCATTGTCCGGTCCGGTGTTGGTATAGGTTACTATCCAGGTAATCAGGTCACCCACATTAGGAGTAACATCATCCACCGTTTTAGTCAGGGTCCAGTCTGCCCGTGGTATATAGAAGTCCACTGAAGACTGATCATTAGTAGTGTTCCAATCATAGGGACTGGAAGTGGTTTTAGTTGCAGTATTGGTAAAGAAGTTTCCTGCATCACCGGTATTGTTTAATAATATATCCAGATACACTAATCCGTAGTCGCCAGGATTTATATTAGCAAAGAAGATGGTCCAGGTGTTTCCACTAAAACTTAAACTTGCTGATGTAAAGTCATCTGGTAAGCGTATCCAGTCCTGGTATACAAATAAATTTTCCCCCGGGTTACTTCCTATATCAATAGGCAGTAAATCCACCACCGTTATGTTGGCAGCATTGTCTGGTCCATTATTGAATACTTCTATATAGAATCTAAGAATATCTCCAATATTGGGTCGATCGTTGTCCACCCATTTTTCCACACCCACATCTGCCGCCGGTGGTACTTCCATGGTCACAGAATCCACATCATTGGCAGGATTTGGATCATCCCCTAAGGGACTGGGTAGTGGCAGTAGTTTGGCTGCAATATTGGTTACGTTTCCTGAGTCCATTACCAGTGCCTGTATATTCAAGGTAGCAGTAGCTCCATTGGCAAAATTATCTATAATCCACAGTCCATTTGAGGGATCATAGGTACCCTGAGTAGCAGTATGGCTCACATACTCAAATCCATTACTTTCCTTGCTCATGTAGTCCTGTATAACTACTTGAGAAGCTGCATCTGGTCCATAATTTGTAGCAGTAATGGCAAAATCAACAGAATCCCCCACATTAGGGGTGGTATCATTCACCATCTTTTCAACCCCAATGTCACTTGTTGCCGAAACTGAACCAGCCAGCACAAGGACTAAAAAAAGAGTAGCAGTAATGATCGCTAGCCGTTTATGCATATCTTTTTTCACATTATCACCTCCCATGTAATTTTGGATATGCACTGCAATTATATATCATAAGATATACTAAAATATTTCTATTTTTTTAGGAATAATACAGGATTTATCTAAATACTCTCTTAAAAAAGGTGAAAAATTAAATAATGTCTAAAATAGCTTTCAGGAACAATATGCATTTTATATAATAGAATTAAACAATATAACATAATATTAATCAAAATTATTATTAAATAAGTAAGATATGGGCTTTTTTTAAGATAATCTTACTGCAAAATAATAATTAAAGAGGTAGATTGCAAGTGTAAAAGTTGAAAATTAGTTATGGTATAAATTAAATAAGGGTAACAGAAATAATGAAACTAATTTAAATAAAAAATTTGAAATTGGATTAGGTGTAGCTAATTAAAAAAATATTAAGGATTAATTGTATGGATAAAATAATAATTTCCCTGGGAATAGAAGGAACCGCAGAAAAAACCGGGGTGGGTATTGTGGATAGCCAGGGAAACATACTATCTTCGGTGGGAAAACAATTAATTCCCCCTGCAGGTGGTATTCATCCCCGGGAAGCAGCAGAGCACCACTCAGAGTGGATTCCCGTGCTGGTAAAAGAAGCCCTGGAAAAGGCAAAAATAGGTTTAAAAGATTTGGATCTGGTGGCATTTTCCCAGGGCCCTGGTCTGGGACCGGCCCTCAGAACCACCGCCACTGCAGCCCGGGCTCTGTCCCTGTCCTTAGAAATACCTATTGTGGGAGTTAACCACTGCCTGGGACATGTGGAAATAGGTCGCTTAACCACCGGAGCAGAAGATCCAGTATCATTGTATGTGAGTGGAGGTAACACCCAGGTTATTGCCTTTGCCGAAGGTCGCTA